>CALAWM010000138.1 GCA_937895315.1 uncultured Caryophanales bacterium
AGATGTCATTCCTACTGCTAAAAATGTGATGCTTAAAAAAGATGAATTAAGTGCCGAAGTTAATAAATATAAACTCAATGAATTAGAAGATTTTGCTAAAAACTTAAAGCCAATTAATGAAAAAGATTTAAATCTTTATGTCTATGTTGGTGAAGGAAAAACCCGGGACGAATTAGGACTTATTGCTGATAAAATTAAGAGCCAAGATCAAAGAGCCGTCATTGTTTTACTTAGCGATAATGCCCTTCTAATAAGTCTTAGTAAAGGTCTTACTAGTGTCCTCAACGCCAATAAGATTATGAAACTTATCACCGCTAAATTTGGGGGATCCGGTGGTGGTCGTCCCGACTTTGCAAACGGATCAATTAAAGAAAAAGCACGATTACAAGATATTATTAGTCTTGTAAAACAAGGTGTCAATGAGTAAGATTCTCGGTTTAGATTTAGGAACCAAGACACTGGGGATTGCTATTACTAATAGTGAGCAAACCTTAGCGGTCGCTTATGAAAACTACAATTTCCCGGTGCATTACTATAAGTTAGCTAGAGCCCGAATTCATGAAATTTGTAAACTAGAAGACATTGAATTAATTATCCTTGGCTACCCCTTAAATGTTGATGGAAGTCGCGGCGAAAGAGCGATAAGTACCGAACGCTTTAAAAAGGATTTAGAAGATGAAGGCGCGGTCCCCGTTATTCTTGTCAATGAGACATACACGACGATTGAAGCCTATGAAGAACTTCGCGCGCTTGGCTATAAACCTTCGCAAATTAGTAAGAAGATTGATGAAGTCGCCGCCAAATATATATTAGAAACTTATCTTGCCCAAAGGAGGGACAAAAAATGAAAGAACAAGAATTAATTACGATTACTGACGAAGAGGGTGTTGAATCAACATTTGTGATTTTATTCACCTATGAAAATGAAAAAAGAGGGACAAATTATGTCTTCTTTTATGATGAAGAAAATGATGAAGAAGTTATGTATGCCCGCTATTACGAAGATGGTACTTTAGAATACGTGGAAGATGAAGACGAAATCGCTGAAGTGGAAGAAGTTTTTGCAACTTTTGAAGCTGAATTAGAAGAAGAAAATTAACTATTTCAAAATATTAGGTTATAAACGTTAGTTTATGATATAATAGCAACGCATTGTTAAAGGAGATTTTAAAATGATTGATAAATATACATTAACGCAAGAAGGTGTTGAAGCCTTAGAACAAGAACTTAGTAACTTAGTCAATGTTGAACGTCCTGAAGTATTAAAAGAAATTGAAGAAGCCCGTGGTTATGGTGATTTAAGCGAAAACGCTGACTATGATGCCGCCCGGAATAAACAAGGCAATATTGAAAGCCGGATTTTTGAAATTGAACGCATTCTCGCTAATAAAGAAGTCGTTGAATATTCAAAAACAAGTAAAACCGTTTCCGTTGGTAACTACGTCCAAGTTCATGATGTTTCTTATGATGAAACTTTTTCCTTCCGGATTCTTGGCCAATTTGAAGGAAAACCACTTAACGGAACCATCTCAATTGACGCCCCCATCGCGGAAGCAATTTTAGGTCGTAAAGTTGGTGATCGTGTTTTAGTTAAAGCAACGGTTCCTTATGAAGTCCAAATCTTAAATATTTCGACCGAACCGATTGAATAAACATTACTTTTTGTTAGAAAAAAATAAATGCCTCCTTATTTATTAGTAAGGAGGTTTTTTAAATGTTAAAACTAATTATAGGGGTAGTTATTGCTACCGTCATTGTTGTCGTTGCTTTTACGGTAATTAATAATAATATCGGACCAGATGCAATTACCTCAACTTCAGTCCAAGTTGTCGATGAAAATTTCTTATCAATAACGATTACCGATCAAGTGCATAAACCGGGAGCTTATGTGATGAAAAAGGAAGATAACCTTGGTGATTTAATTATGGCAGCCGGGGGACCAACATCAAACGCTGATGCGCGGGCATATATTGAAGAAACGTTACTCGAAAAAGGAGTTAATTATTACATCGCCCCGATTAATGATCTTGATGATTATTGTGGGGAGAAAGAGCTTATCAAAGTAAACGTCAATACCGAAACTCGGGAAAAACTCATGGAAATAAATGGGGTGGGTACGACGCTTGCCGGCGACATCATTGCCTATCGGAGTGAACATGGAAGTTTCACCTATCTTGAAGGGCTTTTAAAAGTAAAGGGGATTGGAAAAGCTACCTTTGAAAAGATTAAAAACTATATTACGATTCGATGAATTTATTCGTAATCTTATTATCTTTCATCAGCGGTATCTTAGTCTTTCGTCATCCTTTATTTTTGCTACTATCTTTGGCCTTAATTTTATTAAAATGGCATGATAAGGCATTATTACGAGTAATTATAGGGTTTGCCATTTTTGGTTTTCTTACAATATTAATTCGTGATTTAATCATGAAAATCCCTTTCACGAAAGGATATGGACTCGTTACCAATAGCGGCAAAAATTACTTTATTGTCCTAACCATAAACGGAAAATTGTATGTTGAAAATAAACTAAACTCCTTGGTGCCCGGCGATATTGTTTTCGTTGAAGGATATAAAGCGCCTCATTTATTTAAAACGATTGAAGGGGATTTCAATTATAAAGACTACCTATTGAATAAAGGTATAATGCATTCTTTCCGTGTAAGCAATATTGATGTAAAAGCCCGAAGTATATTAAGAGTATTTCGCTTGTTTGATATAGGGGCAGTTAATTATCCCTCATATCTATCAGGCATTAAAGATTTACTACTGACAAAAAGTATTAATTATGATGATCCTTTTCTTCAAGATATGATGCGCTTTGACCTACTTTTTCTTATCACTTTAACCGGTGCGCATTTAAGTCTATTGCGGCGTTTAAGCAGGTCAATTTTACGTATTTTTGTTAAAGATGAGACCGCCGATTTTGTGAGTTACTTAGTATTGGTACCCTTATTTCTTTTTCATATAACAAAGTTTGCGTTTTATCGGATATTTTTGACTGGACTGTTCCGGTTAATAAACAAGAAGAAGTTAAAAAGTCTATTTAGTTACTTTGAAGTAAATGTGTTTGTTGCCTTTTGCTTTCTATTATTAAATCCATGGTTTCTTTTTGAAGCGTCTTTCTATATTGCTTACTTATTAATATTTAGTTTCATTTTAATTAAACCCAAAAAAGGACTTAGAGGATTAATTTCGCGTTATATCATTTTATTTAGTGTTTTACTTCCTTACCAAATACTTTCAACGGGAATTATTAACTTATCTTTACTTTTTGTTCCGCTTTTTATCTCACCGATTATTACGATTTGGTATGTAATTTACTTAATAACATTCTCTTTTTCCTTTCTGCAAAATATGGGGGTTACTATTTTAAATGTAGTCTATCACGTTATGAATATCTTTAATAAACAAGGATTTATGATCTATTTTGCCGATTTTAATATTTTAACGATATTGATTATTGTTGTATTTTGTGTGCTTTTCATTTTTGCTTATAAAATTAAAAATATTCCGATTTATCGTGTAAGTATTTTTGGTTTCATTTATGTCCTACTTTTGACTTTTATCCCCTTAAAAGCGCATTTATCGGCGAGTGTTACTTTTATTAATGTTGGCCAAGGTGATAGCATTCTTTTTAATATATACGGTCGAAGTGTATTGATTGATACTGGTGGGATTTTAGGAAGAGATATCGCCACTGAAATCCTTATTCCTTATTTTCGAAGAAGAAATATTTACACTCTCGACTATTTAGTAATTACCCATGATGATTTTGACCATAGTGCTGGAAAAACTTCGCTTATCGAAAACTTTAAAGTTCGTAATCTCATAACAAAACATCAGCAATTTCCTTTAACCATTAAAGGTGTCTCTTTTCTTAGTCTAAATGAAGGCGGCGACGATGAAAATGATGATTCGTTGATTGTTTATGTATCTTTACCTTGTCTTAATATTTTATTAATGGGGGACGCTAGTGTTAAAAAGGAGGAAGAACTACTAACTCATCATCCAGATTTAGCGGTGGACATCTTAAAAATTGGACATCATGGCAGCAATACAAGTACAAGTGAAGACTTTATCCGTCACTATCAACCAAAAAGAGCAATCATTAGTGTCGGTCATTTAAATAAATATGGTCATCCGCATAAAAGTGTCCTTGATACGTTAATAAAATATAATATTGAAATACTTAGAACTGACTATCACGGAACGATTTCTTTAAACTCTTGTATAATATAACTATGTTATATCTCTTTGCTGCCAATGAATATGCTTTAGTCGAAAAAGCCATCCGAAAAACGGTTGATAACCTTTTAGAAGATCGTAATCCTTTTAACTATAGCCGCTACGATTTACGGCAAGTTCCTTTTAAAGAAATTATCGAAGATGCGCAGACGATGGGGATGATGGATTCGACAAGAGTCTTAGTCTTAGATCACGCGACAATGTTAACAACCAGTAATGAAAAGTCGATTAATAAAGAAATTGACGATAAAGTATTAGATGAACTCGCAAACATTCATGAAGATGTGCATTTAATTTTCATAGCCCGTTCCTCGCAAGTTAATACCCGTAGTAAACTATATAAATATATTGAAAACAATGGCAAGATTAATATTGAAAAAGATATTGATAAAAACGATTGGCAACGGTTTGTCTACGCTTATTTTGACCGCTACAACATTCAAATTGAACGTGATGCCGTTACGGAATTATTAGCCCGAGTCACAAACCTTGGTTCATTTTTACAAGAAGCCGAGAAACTAGCAATATATGGTGAGAAAGTTACGGTTGAACTTGTCGAAGAACTCGTTACCCCATTACTAGAAGAAAATAGTTTTGCGCTCGTTAATGCTTTTATTGCGGGAGATAAAGCAAAGACTTTAAAAATATACCAAGATTTCCGCATTCAAAATCAAGAACCTGTCGCTTTTATTGCTCAAGTAGGCAACCAATTCCGCGTCTATGCCCAGATTTATATTTATCATGAACTTGGGAATACAAATGAAGAAATTGCCACTAAACTAGGCATTCATCCTTACCGCGTTAAATTAGCAATGGATCAACGGAGAAGAACAAGTCTTGATCAAGTATTTGATATTTTAGTTGCCTTAGCGACTTTAGATTATAAAATAAAAAGCGGCCAAATTGACCGCTTCTATGGTTTTGAATTATTTTTACTTAATTATTAAGCATTGAGGGCGTTAATATCACGGGCTAAAGCGCTTTTGTGATGAGCGGCTTTATTAGGGTGGAAAACTCCGCGTTGGGCGGCTTTGTCTAAAAGGGAAACGGCTTTGTTAAATTCGGTTTTGGCAAGTTCGACATCCTTGGCGGTAATTGCTAAACGAACTTTTTTGATTTGGGTCCGCACCATGGTTTTAAAGTGGGCGTTACGGTTTCTCGCTTTTTCATTGGTTTTCACACGTTTGATTTGTGATTTGATATTTGGCATACTTCACCTCTTTCAATATAATCTTTCATATTATACCGACATTTAGGGAATTTAGCAACTAATGTTCACTTATTTTTTTCGGGAAATTATTTGGACTTTATGACCCTTGCTTTCTCTTTATTTATCGTTTTCGTTTATAATTAAAGCATGGAAAAATTAAAATCATTAAAAATCATATATATGGGCACCCCGTCCTTTAGTGCCTTGCTCCTGGAAGCATTAATAAATGAAGGATTTAATATCATTGGGGTCGTCACCAAAGAAGATGCCCCTGTTGGTCGAAAAAAAGTTTTAACCCCGAGTCCTGTTAAAGAAGTGGCTTTAAAACATAATATCCCAGTTTTTACACCGCACCGCATAAAACTTGATCATGACTTTATTATTAATGCGAAACCAGATGTTATCTTGACTTTTGCGTATGGGCAAATTGTCCCGAAAGCCGTTTTAGATGCACCAAAATATAAATGTTTAAACTTTCATGGCTCAATCTTACCAAAATACCGTGGGTCATCACCGATTCAAATGGCGCTCATAAATAATGAATTAGAAACCGGCGTTAGTCTTATGGAAATGGTCGAAAAGATGGATGCAGGAGTAGTATATGGTATTGAAAGGTTCCCTTTGTCATCCCATGATAATTTTGCGACTGTCAGTCTCAAGATGGTTGAGGCATCATTAAGTCTAATAAAAACTGTTTTACCATCAATTATTTCTGGTGAAAATAAAGGGATTCCCCAAGATGAAAACGAAGTTACATTTGCCCCACTTTTAAAACCAGTGGATGAAGAACTCAATTTAGAAAATGATGATGTTAAACGTGTTTTAGGTAAAATTCAAGCATTTAGTCCGGATACAGGAATTAATATTTTATATAACAATGAACTATTAAAAATCTATGAAGCGAGTTTATATAATAATCAAGAAGATAAAGTAAGCGGAACCTTATTTATTTCCTCGCAGAGTGAACTTATTTTACAAGTTAAAGGTGGGCAAATAAAAATAATGACTTTACAAAAAAGCGGGAAAAGTAAAGTTGATGCCCGAAGTTTTATTAATGGTGAAAAAGCCAAGTTACCAACTATCTTGAAAATGCGGGACAAAGATGAATAAAATTACGCTTAGTGTCCACGGTCTTGTTGACTTTGCCCTTCGTACCGGGGATATTGATGCCCGGGTTTTTAATCTTGATACGATGACCAGGGGCACGCAGATTCATAGTTATTATCAAGCCAAACAAAATAAACGTTACCTTGCAGAACAGTATCTTGAACATACATTTACCTATGACGCCTTTGAAATAACCTTACAAGGTCGAGTAGACGGGATTATTTTAAATGATAATGAAGTAATTATTGAAGAAATTAAGACGACAAATAGTGATTTAGATACATTCTTTATGGCGCATGAAGCGTGGCATGTTGGTCAAGCCCAGTGCTACGCCCTAATGTATGCTTTGAAGAATAACCGTGAAGTTATGGATATTCAACTGACCTATATTAGTCAGATTGATGAATCAAAAATGATAAAACGTTACACTTTTCATGTCGATGAATTAGTGATCGCCATCAACTCATTCTTTGCGACATACTTTAGTTTTTATAATCGGGTTGAAGATTATATTTTAAAGCGAAATAATGATCTCAAAAACTTAACATTCCCCTTTAAAAATATTCGTCCTAGCCAAAAAGAAATGATGGATTTAGTCGATGAAGGCATTAAAAGTGGGATGAAGATGTATTTTAATGCCCCGACCGGAAGTGGGAAGACGATGGCCACTTTATACCCTAGTCTAAAACGTATGGGGGAAAGACCGGGGACTAAAATCTTTTATTTGACTGCTAAAGGAAGCGGTAAAACCCAAGCTGAGAATGCTTTACGACTTATTGGCGGTCAAGCCAAAGTTAAAAGTATTAATTTAAGTGCTAAGGAGAAGATGTGCTTAAACGATAAAATTGCTTGTAATCCCGATGAATGTCCTTTTGCCCGTAACTATTATGGAAAACTCAAAAGTGCCTTGCTCGATATTTATACGAATTACGATGAATATAGTCCAAATTTAATACTAGACATTGCCCGCAAGCATGAAATATGTCCGTTTGAATTTCAACTAGATTTAAGTTTATTTACTGATGTCATTATTGCCGATTATAACTATGTTTTTGATCCTTTTGTGTATTTAAGACGTTACTTTGACCAAAAACAAGGAGAATATATTGTCTTAATTGATGAAGCCCAT
>CALAWM010000139.1 GCA_937895315.1 uncultured Caryophanales bacterium
GGTCCTTTAATTAATAATAATTATCAAACAAAAAGAGAATGGTTTTTTGTGGCAGGGAATGCCCTCCATATTCATGATCTTGCCGATGATGCCTATTTTGAAGGTGAAGAGGCCGGTTATGCCGCTAGTCTATATTTAAAAGACGCTCTAAAACCATGTGAAGATTTAATGAATACTGAACCCGGAAATGGTGTTAATTACGTTTTACCAAATGTTGTTTCATTACCGCTTAATACCGACCAATTAGTACTCAAATTTAGACCAAGTAAAGATGATATAAACAAGCGTATCGTCGTTAAAATTGATGAAGAAGTTGTCTATAAGAAATTTTATCCATTTTTATTCCCAAGCGAACTAATCACTTTGAAAGTTGATAATAGTTTAATTAAAAATGGTGCCAAGCTTGTTGTGGAGGTTAGTGATGTCTAAAAGATTAACATGTTTAGTATGCCCACGTGGCTGTCAACTTGAAGTTAGCGATGACTTAGTCGTCACCGGGAATTTTTGCCCAAGAGGGATTCCTTATGCCCTCCAAGAAATTAAAGAACCGAAACGAACCCTTACCTATTTAGTGAAAGTTGAAGGGCAAAAAGAACCCTTACCGGTCCGGACTGATGTTGCCGTCAATAAATCATTAATTTTTCCGATTGTCGAATATCTTAATAAATTGGTAATAAAAGCGCCAGTTACCTTTAATGAAATACTGGTCGAAAACATTTTAAATTCCGGTGCAAATATCATTGCTAGTCGCCCCCGGCGATAAAGATTTCTTTCTTACTTGTGTATTACACAAAACATTTGGTATAATGAACAAGAAATATGGCACATAGAGACGAGGTATAATATGAACGATAAAATAAAGGTTTTCGCTTTAGGTGGGCTCGATGAACATGGGAAAAACATGTATATTGTCGAAATTAATGACGACATTTTCGTTATTGAAGCTGGACTTAAATACCCTGATAAAACAAGTCCCGGGATTGACTTTATTATCCCTAATCATGAATATCTTCTGGCCAATAAAAACCGGATTAAAGCCTATCTTTTAACGCACGGTCATGATGATCAGTTTGGTGCCTTACCTTTTATTTATAAATTAGCCCCCGCCCCGATTTATACGACGAAAGCAACGGCAATGATGTTAACTCGCTTTACGAAACGCGTTGGATTAAATGTTGATTATAAGATCAATATTATTGCCCCATCAAGTTCAGTGGAAATTGCACGTCGTCGTTTTACTTTTTTCCAAACCACCCATAGCGCCATGCAAAGTTTTGGAATTTCAATCGATACTACCCAAGGTTCGGTCGTATATTCTGGTGATTTTATTGTTGAATACACAAATAGTTCACGTTATAAACTTGATTTAAATAGTATTGCCAAAATTGCCGAAAAAGATGTCCTTTGTTTATTAAGTGAATCAACCGCGGCCGAAAAAAGTGGTTATACATCTCCTAATCACCGTTTAACTCCGCAGATTGAACCAATCTTCCGTGATATTAAAGGCCGTATCTTTATCGCTCTTTATGATCAAACAACGTATAACATTGAAGAACTTGTGCAAGTTTGTATGCAATTTAAACGGAAAATTGCTTTCTATGATCCACTTACCGAACAATATTTTAAAGATTTTGCCGAAGCTGGTTTACCGTTAATTGATGAACGTTATATTATTAGTAACGATGA
>CALAWM010000140.1 GCA_937895315.1 uncultured Caryophanales bacterium
CGTCGCTTATTACGCGCCGAAGGTTCAACAATGGCCATTTATAAAAACTCATTAGTAGAACGTGCTGCCGAAAAACTTGGTAAACAAGAATTAGGCGAATACTTAAAAGGACCAAACGCATTTCTCTTTAGTAAAGATGTCAGTTCTGGTGCAAAAGTATTAACTAAGTTTGCCCGTTTCAATGATGAAGTTGAAATTAAAGGTGGTCTCTTTGAAGGCCGCGTTGTTGGCGCTGACGATGTGCGGACAATCTCAAAATTGCCAAATCGCGATGGCATGATCTCAATGTTCTTATCGGTGTTAAATGCACCAATTCAAAAGTTTGCCGCTACAGTTAAAGCGGTTGCTGAAAAATAAAATTGCCCAAGGAGGAAAGTAAAATGGCAAAACTTACAGTTACAGAAATTATTGCGTCATTAAAAGAAATGACCGTCTTAGAATTAAATGACTTAGTCAAAGCAGTCGAAGCAGAATTTGGTGTTACCGCTGCAGTTGCAGTTGGTGGACCAGCCGTCGTTGAAGACGAAGGCCCAGTTGATAAAGGACCAACCGAAGTTAACTTAGTGCTCAAACACTGGGGACAAAGCAAAGTTGCCGTCATCAAAGTCGTTCAAGGCATTACCGGCTTAGGCTTAATGGATGCTAAGAAATTAGTCGATGGCGCCCCTGTTAACGTCAAAGAAAAAATCTCACCTGTTGAAGCTGAAGAACACAAAAAAGCTCTCGTCGAAGCTGGTGCAGAAGTTGAAATTAAGTAAACAAAAAACTTATAACGCGAAGACCCACAATTTTGGTTGTGGGTTTTCGTGCATTTAATCGAGGTGCATTTTGAGTCATTATTTTGATAATAATCCTGACCTTAATCATATGATTAAGACGTTAAATTTATCATTAGAAGGCATAAATCTAAGTCTCCTAAGTGATCGTGGTGTGTTCAGTAATAAGGAAATTGATGAAGGTTCGATCGTCCTTCTCAAAAGTGTCCTTAAAGAAAAAAGTCCTGAAAACATTCTTGATGTTGGCTGTGGATATGGAACGCTTGGACTATATCTTGCTGCCCGCTATAAAGATGCGAAAGTTACCCTCTTCGATGTAAACGAACGAGCGGTAGCCTTGACTAAAGAAAACATCACCAAAAACAATATCACTAACGCTCATGTTTATGTGGCGGACAACTATCAGGCGCTCAATAAACATTCATTCGATCTCATAGTTATTAACCCTCCAATTAGAGCCGGTAAAAAAGTATATTATCCGCTCCTTAGTGAGGCCAAAGACTATCTAACTGATGGCGGAATACTTATGTTCGTCATACGAAAATCGCACGGCGCAAAAAGTGCTGAAAAATTTGTTAAGGAAATCTACTCCAAAGTCGAAGAACTTAAAAAAGATGCGGGATTCTACGTATATAAGGCGACAAAGTAAACAAATTTAAGTAAAGAGAGGCCATTTATGAAACAAATCAAAGACAAAAACAAAAGACTACACAATGATCGCGTTGATTTTTCCAAGATTAGCGGCAGCTATGAAATGCCTAATCTCGTTGAAGTCCAAGTCGACTCCTTTGAGTGGTTTAAAAATGAAGGGATTGCCGAAGTCTTCAATGAAGTCTTCCCGGTTGAATCCTATAGTAAAGACATCGAAATCTCGTTTAACGGCTTCCGGTTCGATGTTCCTAAATACAACTATTTAGAATGTAAAGATCGTGGTT
>CALAWM010000141.1 GCA_937895315.1 uncultured Caryophanales bacterium
CTCCACCATCAAAATGTCACGACTTTTTTTGGCGAACTAGTTAAAAAAAGTGGTGTCGATCTCGCGCTTAACGACTTAACAGTTAAAGACATTAACACCTTGAACGGGCAAATAAATGATGAAAGCAAAAATTTACGAAGAGCCCGCGGATGGCGAGGGTTTTTAATCTTTTTAACAATTGCCTTTTTTGCCTTAACAGTTTTATTTATTTATTTAGCCACCCAAAACCCTGAACCTTTAGTAAATATTCTCTTATCAATACTCTTTTTAGGCGGGGCCATTGCCTTTATTATCATCAATCTCAAAGTCCTTCGCCCCAAAATCAAAAATAGTGAAGAAATTCTTAATCGCCTAAAAACGATTCGCGATAAGAAAATTGATGAAGCATGGGCGCAAATGTATCCACTTAATACCCTTTTTGATTCAACAATGAGTCCGATGCTTGTTGAAAAGACGATTCCGTTATTAACGATGGACCCGGTTTTTGATTCAAAACGTTTTGATTACCTAAACCGTAAATACGGCTTAAGTGAAGAAACTGGAGTCGATAGCAGTGCATTATTCGTCCAAAGTGGCGAAATTCAAGGAAATCCTTTCCTTTTATCACGCGCTTTAAATACTTATATGGGTACCAAAACATACACTGGCTCAATTACGGTAAGTTATACTGTGACCGTCTATGTTAATAACCGCGCCCAAACTCAAGTCCGGACCGAAACTTTAACGGCATCACTTACGAAGCCGTGCCCATATTATTACAATGACACCGTTATCATCTATGGTAATGAAGCTGCGCCAAATTTAACCTTTAATCGTTATCCGCAACTTCCGCTTGACTGGACCAAACGTTCGTTAGAAAACCATGTCAAAAAAGAAGAAAAAGAAATGAAAAAGTTGAGTGATGAGGCGATTAAAAAAGGTCATCAATTCACGCCAATGGGTAATACCGAATTTGAAGCCCTTTTCCATGCTTATAACCGTAATCATGAATTAGAATATCGTTTATTATTTACGGCTTTAGGTCAATCAGAAATAAGTGATCTTATTAAAGATAAAACCGTTGGCTTTGGCGATGATTTTGAGTTTCATAAAGATAAAAATTTAAACTTAATTCGCTCCAAACATTCACAATACTTCGATTATAGCGCTAATCCAAACCAATATTATCATTACGATAATAAAGAGATCCTTAACCGTTTTGTAACGTATAATAATGATTTCTTACGGTATTTCTACTTTAATATGGCGCCCATCCTTGCAATACCTTTATACCAACAACATAAACCCCAAGAATTTATTTATCAACAAGAATATAAATCGCATCTTTCCTTTTATGAACATGAAGCGACCGCGAACCAATTCCCAAGTGATGCTTTAAGTCATCCGGAAAGTAATACCCAAAACATCTTAAAGACTCATATCTTAAATAAGGGTAATGATTTCGATGTCGTAGGGGTCACAAGTTATGGATATAAAACAATTGACCGCGTTGATTATATCCCAAGAAGAGCCGGAAACGGGAGTACACATAACGTTCCAGTCCACTGGGTCGAATATATCCCGGTTGAACAAGATAGCGTCATTAACGTTAAAGTCCTTGATAAAGCCGCTAATGACCGCGTAACCCACGGCGGAATCTTTAACCAAATTGATGAATACTTAAAGAAATATAGCGGTAATCAAAGTCCAATTTCAAGTCGCCATGTCGTGGCCTTTATCATGCATGAAACCTTTAAAGCAAGCGACAATGATATCTTGAATAATATTATTAAAGGAAATGAACAAAAATAGTATAATGAATGAAAGGAGAAATTTAATACTATGGGAAATGAATTAGATGAATTAACTGGTCCAGTTAACGAAAAAGGACAAGACGTAAACGTAATTAGCAAACAAATTCAAGTGAAAGTTGGCTGGGGTTCAACCTTATTTGAAGTACTCTTATGGTTATTTATTATTCCAGGAGTTATCTTCTTATTTATGAAAATTAACGCCCGGAAACACTTCCAACAACTCCAACAACGGATTCAACATCACGCTAGTCAAATCGATAACTATCTTGAACAACGGGTTGTAATCTTAAATAACGTTGTCGGATTAGTCAACCGTGCCGTTGCCCTTGATAAAGATACCTTCACAACCATTGCTGCTTATCGGGGCGGGGTTAAAACTGATGAAACAAGAAACGAAGTTGCCGGCCAAGCGGGTGAAGTCACTAACAAACTTAACGTTGCCTTTGAAAACTATCCAGAATTAAAAGCCCACCAAGCTATTCAAGATGCCATGCAACAAAATAGTTACTTACAAAGAGAAATCACCGCGGCTCGTGAACTTTATAAGGACGTAGTGAATGTTTGGAACGCTGATGTCTTTGCCTGGCCAACCAAAATGATTGTTGCCGCCAGAGCCGGATACACCACCAGAATTCCATTCAGTGCTTCCGCCGAAATTAAAGCCCAAGCAAGAGGAACATTCTTCTAAACTTAAAGTCTATAACATTAAACCAACCATCACGGTTGGTTTTTTTTATTCATCGAAAGAATAATACTTGAATTAATGAATTTTTTCATTATAATATTGAAAGACGGATCAGTGGTGTAGTGGTTAACATGTCTCCCTGTCACGGAGAAGATCGAGGGTTCGATCCCCTTCTGATCCGCCATTTGCAAGTGTAGTTCAATGGTAGAACATTAGCCTTCCAAGCTAATTACGCGGGTTCGATTCCCGTCACTTGCTCCAATCAAATCTTGAATTGGTAACGAAAAAACGCCAAAAACATAGCAAAAACGCCTAAAAATAGGCGTTTTTCTCTAAAAAAGGGTCATCTAAGAGAATTAGACATTCTCCGAGACGGCCATTTTCTTTATTTAAAACTTACGTTTAGAAACTACGCGGTAAGAGTTT
>CALAWM010000142.1 GCA_937895315.1 uncultured Caryophanales bacterium
GTCGTAATATCCGTTCCTTAGAACAACTTTTAGGAGTTGATATTCTAATTGATGATACTCCCGAAGTTATTACCGTTTCGTGCTTTGATCCAATTAGACGGGAAACGGCCCGCCGGACTATTGAAATCTTAGTCAAAGATGGCCGCATTCAACCAAGTCGGATTGAAGAAGTCGTCGCTAAAGCCAAAGAAGAACTTGATGAAATTATTTTAAAAGCCGGGAAAGATGCGCTCGCGGAACTTGGAATTCCAAACGTTCACCGTGATATGATTCCTTTCATTGGTCGCTTAAAATATCGGACATCCTATGGTCAAAGTGCTTTAAAACATAGTATTGAAGTCGCCCACCTCTGTGGCATTATGGCTGCTGAACTTGGACTTGATGTAACTAAAGCCAAGCGGGCCGGGTTATTCCATGATATTGGAAAATCCGCCGACTTTGAACTTGAAGGAAGCCACGTTGAAGTAGGCGCGAGACTTGCTAAAAAATTCAACGAACCAGATTATGTCTTAGACGGAATTGAAAGTCACCACGGTGACAAAGAATCACGTTTCATCTTTAGTCAACTCGTCATTGCCGCGGATACCTTAAGTGCGGCAAGACCAGGAGCGAGAACGGAAACGCTTGAAAATTACATTAAACGCCTTGAACAACTTGAAGCAATCTGTAAATCCTATGATGGGGTCCAAACAAGTTATGCGATGCAAAGTGGTCGCGAAGTTCGGGTGATGGTTTACCCTGACAAAATTGATGATGTCATGGTCAATAAATTAGTGCGCGAAATTCGGGAACGGATTGAAAATGAAATGACCTATCCGGGGCAAATAAAAGTCTCCGTAATTCGTGAATACCGCGCGAGTGATGTTGCAAAATAATGATTAAGATACTTTTTATTGGTGATATTGTGGGGAAAGCAGGGCGAGAAACTCTCGCCCATTTTCTCCCTTCACTAAAAGAAGAACATGACTTTGATTTAGTAATCGCCAATGGAGAAAATGTCACCCATGGCCGTGGTTTAAATAAAAGACACTACCTTGAATTAATGAATTTAGGGGTTGATGTAATCACCCTTGGAAATCACTTTGATGACCGGGAAGAGTTAAGATCATATATTGAAAAGTATGATAATATTGCGCGCCCTTTAAACTTAATTGCCAATTATCCGGGGAAAGGGTCAGTCGTGGTAACGACGAAAAAAGGCGATAAGGTCAGAGTCACTAATATTTTGGGTCAAGCCTTTATGAAGGAAGTCATTACCAGTCCGCTTCTTGCCTTAAAACTTGTTAATCTTGATAGTGAACCAATGATTCATATTGTGGATTATCACGCCGAAGCCACTGCCGAAAAAATGACAATCGCCTGGGAATTTGATGGCACGATTAGTGCTCTCCTTGGGACTCATACCCACGTGCAAACCGTCGATGCTCGCTTACTCCATAAGGGGACTGCATACATTAGTGATGTCGGGATGACCGGCGCATATGATGGCGTCATTGGTGCCGAGCGAAACTCGGTAATTCAAAAGGTTTGGTTTGATAAAAAATCACCCTTTAATTACGATAATGAAGACGTAAACTATCAATTCAGCGCGGTTATACTTGAAATTGATAAAGAAACATTTAAAACAAAAAAAATCACCCCTATATATAAACTTTGGACAAAATATGAGCAATAAAATTATTCAAAATCTCCCCTCAATGCTAAAAGCCCGTAATCGTCGTCCGCAACGGATTGATTATGAGTGTTTTACTTTAGATATTCCTAAACACGTGAAAGAAACGTTAAATGGTAAGAAATTCTTAATCAAGACATTTGGCTGTCAAGCGAATATTCGTGATGAAGAGTCAATGGCAGGCTTACTAAGCGCGGCGAATATGACTCGGACCGAAACGTTAAATGACGCAAGTGTAATTATCTTAAATACATGTGCTATTAGAGAAAATGCCGAACATAAACTCTTTGGCCAAGTTGGTAATTTAAAAGCTTTAAAGGCTGCCAATAAAGATTTAATTATCATCATTTCGGGATGTATGGTCCAACAAGAAAGCGCCTTGGAAAAACTGCAAAAATCATATCCGCAGGTCGATATTTTTATGGGAACGAATTCTATCCATAAATTGTTAGGTCTTTTAGAAATGAATCTAGAGCATAAGAAAAAAGTATTTGACATT
>CALAWM010000143.1 GCA_937895315.1 uncultured Caryophanales bacterium
AATGATCACCATATGTTTTATTTAGGTGTAATTGGAGCGTATTGTAATTAAAAAGTCCGGTTAAACTATCTTTGTATGATTCAAAATAAAGCATTTCTAAATTTACTTTCTTTAAATCAATTGGGGTAAATAAGATAACACTTACGCCCCGGTCAAAGAATTTGTAAGCTTTAAGTTCAAGATAATAGTTGAGACCATTCATTTCAAGTGGGAAATAAAGTAAAGTCTTCGTTTGATCGGCATTTAATTCGCGCTTAATCTCGGCGAGATATTCATTAAACCCAAGAATTTCACAAATTTCACTTTTACGGTCAATCTTGCTAATAATATCTTCTAAAGTTAAACCTTCACATTTTAAATTAAAGATGCTGCAGTCTCCAAAAAGCGGAATTATTTCTTTGTTAGTAATTTCCCCTACTCCTTCAATAAGGAAAAATAAGGCATCACTCTCCCGTAAAAAAACATCATATAAAAGATCAATATTGTATTTTTTTTGTAACTTTTTGACTCGCTCCATAATAAGCTCCCCCTCTCATAATAGGCGACAAAAGCAATAATCATGAATATCATTACATAATTCAAAGAATTAGTCCATTTAAAACGCTAGATTATGGTTATTTCATATCGTAATAATTACTGTTTAAATTGCAAAGTCAATCTTACTTACAAGTTCAGGATAATCAATAAAGGGATTACGGTTTCCTTGATAACTATAAATGCGATTATTACGACTTGTTTCAAAGTTATCGACCGGATCTAAGGCATGCCATGAAAGTAAAGTTGATAACTTGCCGGTATTGTTGTTGCCATCAGGATTTTCAACTAGGCTTATAAAATCATAAGCAATGTACATATAAAGGAGAATGCGCGCCGTATCTCCCCGGAAGTCACCAACATAAGCATGGTCGCCATTTAGTGAGTTTAAAGGAATATTCGGGAAGAAATAACCAGCACCGACTGGTTCATTATCAAAATGTTTATCGGCATGTACTCCATTGCTGCTAGCACAGGCGGCACGTAAGTTATGTAAGTCCGTTCCGTGATTTTTTGTCGTTTCCGTTGGCCGAT
Source organism: uncultured Caryophanales bacterium (assembly GCA_937895315.1). Lineage (GTDB taxonomy): Bacteria > Bacillota_I > Bacilli_A > RFN20 > CAG-826 > UBA1361. Next base: position 1,069 of record CALAWM010000143.1, read on the forward strand.
TAACGCCGCCTAGTCCCATATTACTAACCGATAAGACGTGTTCTCGTTGCCACGTTCCCGTCGTCCAATCAGCGTCTAAATTATCGCCGTCCCACATTCCATAAAGAAAACCAGGATTATTTACGTTTTCATCCGTATAGATAAGCATTGTTTTCGCTTCAGCATAACTAGTGCGAGTAATTTCACTTACTTTTGTGCGTAAGTTCGTTTTTAAAGTTTCGCCAGTTGCGGTTAAGTCCACATTTTCGTAATATATTTCTTTTGTTTCAAAAAACCTTAAAGCCGGGACATTATCGCCAGGGATAATCGTTTTTGGTAAAATTTGATCAACGGAAATATCTAGTACTAAACTTTTTGGAATACCGACTGTAAATGTTAACGAGTTAAAGTATATCGCTGCTGCGTTAATTGCCATAAGTTTAAAAGTAAAGTGATTAGTGGTTATATCTAAGTCATCTTTGCCATAGGTTACAAGGGTTGTTGAAATATTATTTGTTTTAAAGAGATAAT
>CALAWM010000144.1 GCA_937895315.1 uncultured Caryophanales bacterium
GTATTAATATTTACTGGGAAATCAGTTAATCCGTCTTTTAAAGCGATTTCGATTTGTCCATTACTTGGTATACCAATTTCATTTTTCAAACGATTATAAGGACCTTTTTTATTTTCACTTGCGTAAACATAGGGGTGTCCTAACTTGTTTAAATATAAAGCAATCTTTCCGTGATCACTCCCAATATCGGCAACGACATCATCACTATCGATATAGTCGGCAACAGCTTGTAGTCTTAAAGATAACATTAATTACTATGTCCTCTTAAACCTTTGGTCCGTGATGGGTGCCGTAATTTTTTAATTGCTTTTGCTTCAATTTGCCGAATTCTTTCCCGAGTTACGCCGAAAATTTTTCCAACTTCTTCAAGGGTCCGCGGTTTATCATCATCAAACCCGTAGCGGAGCCGTAAAACCTTTTCTTCCCGTGGGGTCAGAAATTCTGCCATGTTTTCGCGTAATTGATCGTGTAAAATGCTCTTTCTTACGAAATCAGTAGGTGTTTCATTATCTTTATCTTCGACAAAGTCACCTAAATGGCTATCATCTTCTTCGCCAATTGGTGATTCAAGACTAACTGGTTCCATCGCAATCGCTTGGATTTCGCGAATACGAGCAGGAGTAAATTCTCTAAATGATTCACTAATTTCTTCCGGGGTAGGTTGCCGTTTTAAGTCTTTTTCTAAGATATCGATGCGGTCGATAATCTTTTTATACTTATCAACAAGTTCTTCTGGGATGTTTTCTTCATCATTTAGGGCGTGAAGCGCTAAAATTTCATTAACTTCTTCAACGCTAAAGGTAATTAAAGCGTCACTAATTTCTTCAGGGGTTGCATCACGACCAAATTCTTGGGTAAGCCGTCTTTGGGTCCGACTAATCTTATTAATGGTTTCAACCATGTGGACTGGAATGCGAATAGTCCGGGCTTGGTCGGCAATCGAGCGGGTAATACTTTGTTTAATCCACCAGGTTGCGTAAGTTGAAAACTTAAATCCCTTCGTAAAATCAAACTTTTCTACTGCTTTCATTAAGCCAATATTTCCCTCTTGAATAAGATCTAATAGATGCATATTCGTGCTACTATACTTTTTGGCTTGGTTAAAAACAAGGCGTAAGTTGCGGGTAATTAATTCATCACGCGCATCCATGTCACCATCTAATTTATAACGTCTTGCCAAGTTAATTTCTTCATCAGCCTTAAGTAAGTTATAACGGCCCATCTCTTTCATATAGATTTTGACGGAGTCGGTAGTTTTAACTTCTAAAGAAGAAATAGTTTTGACTCTTTGATCTTCTTCGTAATTTTCTTCCTCTTCATCTTTAAAGGCGTCACCAAAGGAAAAATCAGCGTCTTCATCTTCATCAAATTCATCGACATCTAAATCTTCATCTTCAATCAAGTCATCACCTTTAACGAATTTAGTAAAGTCGGGATCATATTCATCATTTTCAATATCACTAATAATGGTGATTTTATGATTTTTAAAATACGTTATTAGTTTTTCTAAATCCGCTTCTTTTAAATCTAGATGGTCGGTTGCTTCAATAACATCATCTTGATCAAGTTGATTGTTATTCTTTTTTGCTTCATCTAGTAATTGTTTCCGAATTTGCGGTAAAGTTAAAATCTTTTCCTCTTCTTCGTCTAATAATTCGATATCTTCTAACTCTTCGATATCTTCAACTTTTTTATTTTCGCTCATAAACTATAATCTCCTTTACTATTTACGTTCGTATTTTTTCATTAACTGTTGTCTAGCAACTAAGTATTTATTCATCGCTAAGGCGTATTCTTCTTCATTTTTAGCCGCCATTAAGGCTCGTTCGTGGTCTTTTTCTAAGATTTTAATGGCTCTTTCATATTGCAAGGTATTATTTGCATCATCTAAGACCCCAACATCGTATTTAACATCTTCAATCTCGGCTTCTATTTCCATAATTTCTTGCGTATATTCATTAATTTTATCTTCATCCGCGAAACGGGTGTTGATGTCATTTAAGATTTCGGCGAAGTTTACTTCTTTAGATGGCATTACTTCTTTTAAGTAATTGGCGAGATATTTATGGATTTCGTAAGTGAATATTTTCACATTGGCGTCAAAGTATGCGCGGGCTTCAGGATAAACAAGCATTTGATAAATAATGAATCGTTCAGCTTGCGTAATTTTGTTTAATGTTTGTCGTAATGGCAACTTTGCTGCCACAACGTTATAGGCTTTATTTTCAGCATCTTTTTGCCGACGCAATTTTGTATACATTTCATTAAGGATAATGCCGTTAAATCCGCTACTGGCACTTAATCTTTCAATAAAGGCACTTACTTCTAGTCGACTATTAAGATTTAAGATAACATCATTCATAACCGCATTAACAAATTGTTTATTTGCCTCTATATCATCACGTTTATTCGTGCTTTCATAGTATTTAAAGATAAAGTCTTCACGGGCAATAAATGTATTGGCAGTGTTCACTAGCACTTCCGCGCCATGTTTTTTAAGTAAATCATCAGGATCAAGTTTTTCGGCATTAGGACTAACAATTTGGAATGGAATTTCCGCATGCATTAAGTCTTTAATAACCGTCAAAGTTGCCATTTGACCAGGTCCATCACTATCAAGGAATATCCGGACTTCTTTATTAAGCAATTTAAGCATTGCAATTTGTTCTTTGGTAAAGGCGGTGCCCATTAAAGCGACCACACTTTTAATTCCTGCCTTATCAAGAGCAAAAACATCTAAGAAGCCTTCAACTAAATAAACATACTGAACTGCCATCAAATCTTTGGCAAAATGATAATTGTATAATGTTTTGGACTTAATAAAGAGTTTTGTCTCTGGAGAATTTACATATTTAGGAGTGTTTTTATCATTACTCATCGTTCGAGCACTGAAGGCAACGCTTTGCCCATCACTATCGCTTAAAGTAAAGATGATACGGCCTTGATTTCGATCATAACCACTATCAAGACCGCCACTTAAAATTCCTAAATCACCAAGTGTTTTAAGGGTATGGCCTTTACTTTGCATAAATTTGATTGTTGCTTGCCCATCATTTGGCGCAAACCCGATCTTATACTTGGTAAAATCACTTTCACTTAGACCTCTTTTTAATAAATATGTTTTCGCGGCTCTTCCTTCTTCCGTCAAAAGAGTGAATTGATAGTAGGCAGTTAAGTCATTAATGGCCTTAATAAGGGGAGCGAGTGTCGTATTTTCCCGCGGAACATAGACTTGTTCGGCAAAAAAGTCACTTTTAAAGTTTACAATATCGGCAACCTTCTTTGCCGCTTCAAGATATGACTTCTTTTCATAAAGTTGAACAAAGCGAATCGCATTTCCGCCGGTATGGCATACAAAACAATTAAAGATTTGGCGATTTGGACTAATTACTAGGCTAGGATTTCGGTCATCATGAAAAGGACATAGTGCTTGATAGTTTTGACCTTTTTTCTCCACACTAATGTAGCGCGAAATGACATCAACAATATTGACATTCGCTAATAATTCTTCATAAGGTTTGTTGTTAAATATAATCGTTTCTCCTAAATTATTACTACAAAACTACTATTT
>CALAWM010000145.1 GCA_937895315.1 uncultured Caryophanales bacterium
TGTTGGGTTCTTGTTTTGCGTGGTCCGCGTCTTTCGTCCCCTTCTTGTGGACGTGGGCGACGTGGTTCGTTGTGTTTTAACGCTTCTTCTAATGTTTCATTGTCTGGTTCAGCATCTTTGGTGTAAGCAAGAACTGGGACTCCACCTTTGGCTTCGACAATGGCATCGGCGAATAATTGAAGCATTAATTGGACGGTTTTGGTGGCGTCATCGTTACTTGGAATAATGTAATCGATAACGTCAGGGTTACAGTTGGTATCGGCAAGGGCGAAGACTGGGATGTTTAAAGCCCGGGCTTCACGGATGGCGTTAATTTCGTCAATGGTTGAAACAACGAAGAGTGCTTCTGGGGTTTTGCGCATTTCTTTAATACCTTCGAAGTTTTCGCTTAACCGTTTCATTTCTTTACGGAGTAAGATTGCTTCTTTCTTAGGTAAACGTTCGAATGCCCCTTCGGCTTCTTGCATTTCAAGGTCACGTAAGTATTTAACACGGGTTGAAATTGTTCTAAAGTTCGTTAAGGTACCACCTAACCAGCGGTTATTCATGTAGAATGAGCCACTTCTTTCGGCTTCAACTTTCACGAATTCAGCATGTTGTTTGCGGGTTCCGACAAATAAGACTTTTCCGCCTCTCGTAACGATTTCCCGTAAAGCGCTATATGCTTCTTCAATTTTCACCATGCTTTTTTCTAAGTCAATAATGTGGACATTGTTCCGTGCACCATAAATGTATGGTTTCATTTTGGGGTTCCATAATTTGGTTTGATGACCAAAGTGGGCACCGGCTTCTAATAATTTCTTCATGGTAATTACAGGTCTATTTTCATCTGGTAAGACACTGTCCATGGTTGGTTCGGCGACTTCTGCGCCTAATACGACTTTTTCTTCACTCATTGTTTGAGCCTCCTTTTGTTATTTCCTCCACATTTTCGAACCTAATCCCTACATTGTAGAACCGGACGAGGAATCCAATGTGTGCGTATTAGCCTAAATAGGCCGCTAATATATTACCATAGGTAAAGGGTTAACGCAACCTATATAAATTATCAATAAAATATGGGTAAATAATTATAATTATTTCTTTTTCGCTCTGGGGTGAGCGTGATAATATTCTTCTAAAACTTTATCTTCACTAACGTGAGTATAGATTTGTGTTGTATTTAAAGACTCATGACCGAGTAGTTCTTGAATAACTCGTAAGTCCGCACCTTTTTCAAGTAAGTTGGTGGCAAAACTATGACGGAACAAGTGGGGATGAAGTTTTGCGTACTCTCCGGTTTTCTTTTCAATTGACCGTAAAATATGACCTAATCCTTGTATCGTTAACTTCCCACCCTTAGCGTTTAAGAATAAAGCATTGGTCGGTTGACTACTTCGTCTTTTGGCCAGTAATTCTTTTCGCATATTGTTAATGTAATCTTTGATAAGGATTTGTACATGCTCTGTAAACGGAACAATTCGTTCTTTATTACCCTTCCCAATTACGACAAGAATCCTTTCATTAATGTTGATTGATTGTAAGGTAAGATTAACTATTCACTAGCTCGAAGTCCGGTCGCAAACATAAATTCTAAAATTAATTGATCACGGTCTTTTAAGAAATCAGTGCGCTTATTATTCGCGGCAAAGATGACATTAATTTCTTCTTCATAAAGAACCCGTGGTAAAGAAAAGTGACCTTTAGGGGCGACAATATTAAGTAAGGGATTATCTCGCACATGTCTAGTTTTTTGTAAGAAGGAATAATAATGCCTTAAACTGGCAATTCGGCGCTGTAAGGTGGTCCGAGAAATATTCCGCTCGATTTCTTCTTTCATATACGCTCTAATGTCGTATTTTGTTACTTTGTCATCAAGGATATCATGCACTAAAAGATAGGTATAAAACTTCTCAATATCACTGACATAAGCCTTAACTGTATGGGCAGAAAAGCGTCTTTCATACGTTAAATAATTTTGAAATTCTTTAAGCGTTATGTTCATATAAACGTTCCTTAAATTCTTTCGTATTATTTATTGATTTCTCGGCAATTTCCAAGCGGTTTTCTTTGTTTGCTCCTGGATATATCCCAAAATTAGCGTTCATAGGCGCGAAATTATCAGGGTTTGCTCGTGTTATATAAAACATTAAATTGCCAAGCATTGTATCCTTTGGGTATTCAAAATTCTTGCCCTTCATTTTAATAAGAATTTGGATGGCAACATATAGTCCGCTGGCGGCACTTTCAACATAACCTTCGACCCCACTTAATTGCCCAGCAAAATAAATATTTTCATTGCCCTTAACACTCATATCAATATTTAATACTCGAGGGGCATTGATATACGTATTACGATGCATTAAACCGTAACGAATAAATTCGGCATTTTCTAAGCCCGGAATAAGGCGGAAGACTCGTTGCTGTTCACTGTAGGTTAAATTAGTTTGAAAGCCAACGATATTATAAAGTGAACCAATGACATTATCTTGTCTTAATTGTAAAACAGCATATGGTCGATCATCTTTGGTTCGGCCTAATCCGCGCGGTTTAAGTGGTCCAAATCGTAAAGTTTTAATTCCTCTTTTCGCCATAACTTCCACCGGCATACAACCGTCAAAATATTTTGTATCCATATCACGGATCGGGGCAAGTTTGGCGTTAATTAAAGCGTCATAAAATCTATCATATTCCTCTTTAGTA
>CALAWM010000146.1 GCA_937895315.1 uncultured Caryophanales bacterium
TTCCACTTTTGCGACACCGATACCATCGCTTGTATAGTCGACACCGACAACATTATATATACCGTTTTCTTTTATCATTTCATTAAACTTTTAATATATTCGACTTCATCATTAACTTTAAGTCTTGGGAAAAGCGGTTCCCCTTTATTTACGGTTTGTCCGCCGATGACACCATATTTCGCTAATAATTCAAATTTTTGTAAATCTTCAGTAATTCCTAATTGGTGGAATAATTCTATAGAAGCATGGAGTAACACAGGCTTTAAAAGCATTGCGCTTATATATAAGTTATTAGCAAGGTGATTCATCGTTGCTTGTAATTCTTCCGTTTTGCCGGCACTAAATAATTCCCATGGTTTGGTATTATCAATATATTTGTTGGAGGCACTAATAAGTTTAAAGACGCTAATAATTCCTTCAGTAACTTTTAAGTCTTTGAAGTTTTCTTGGTATTCTTTAATCGAATTTAACGCAAGTTCTTCAATTTCTTGATCAAAAGCAGTAACTTGACCAAGATATGGGGGAATAACACCATCAAAGTATTTAATAATCATTGAAACAGTACGATTTAATAAATTACCAAAGTCATTTACTAAATCAACATTAAATCTTTCAACGAATTGTTCTGGGGTAAATTGGCCATCACTGCCAAAATATGTTTCTCTTGCTAAATAATAACGGACAGCGTCAACACCATATCTTTCAATTAAGGGATAAGGATCAATGACATTACCCTTTGATTTTGACATTTTGCCGTCCTTCATCATTAATAATCCGTGGACAAATAGACGATCAGGTTTTCTTAAACCGAGTCCTTCTAAAAACATTGGCCAATAAATGGCGTGAAAACGGGCTATATCTGCCCCTAAAATATGGACAATTTCCGTATCATCACTTTGCCAGAACTTTTGGAATAAAGAATCATCTTCTCCTAAATATCCAAGGGCTGTAATATAGTTAGTTAAAGCATCAAGCCATACATAAATAACGTGTTTTTCATTTTCGCGCACTTTAATGCCCCAATCAAAACTCGTCCGGGATACCGCTAATTCACTAAGTCCTGGTTTAATAAAAGTATTAATCATCTCATTTTTCCGGGATACTGGAGTGATAAAGTTTGGAACATCATCATAAAACTTCAATAAATCTTCAACGTATTTATTAGTCTTAAAGAAATAAGATTCTTCGCTTGCTCTTTGGACTGGTCTTCCGCAATCTGGACACACTTTATTAGGTCCAACTTGAGTATCGGTCCAAAAGGATTCACATGGGGTGCAATACCACCCTTCATAATTACCTAAATAAATATCGCCTTTTTCTAATAAATATGAAAAAATCTTTTGCACTGTTTCCATATGATTTTTGTTTGTGGTACGAATAAATTGATCGTTAGATATTTCTAGTTTTTTCCATAACGCATAGAAGCCTTGAACGATATCATCGACAAATTCTTGGGGTGTTTTGCCAACTTTCGCCGCATTTTCTTGGATTTTTTGTCCGTGTTCATCGCTTCCCGTTAAAAAGTAGACTTCTTTACCTATTAAACGATTATAACGGGCTAAGACGTCAGTTAAAACGGTGCTATATGCGTGACCAATATGAAGTTTCGCACTTGGATAATATATGGGGGTTGTAATGTAAAAGCGTTTTTTCATTGATTACCTCGATGTTCTACAAAAAACTGCTACGGAAGTAGCAGTTATTCGTTTTAGTGATTTTATTTAATTCCGTATTTTTTATTGAATTTATCAACACGTCCATCAGCTTGGGTAAATCTTTGTTTGCCCGTATAAAATGGATGGCATTTGGAACATGTATCAACCCGGATTTCTTTTTTGGTTGATAAAGCTTCAAATTCAGTACCACAGCTTACACAAGTAACTGTGATTTTATTCATGTTTGGGTGAATACCTTTTTTCATAATTTCTCCTTCCGCCTAGGACAAGAACGTTCATCCTAAGTAAGCATAGGTAATAATAACATTATTAAATGAGTTTGACAACAATTATTTATTTTTTCGGATGAGTTAGTACTTTATAATATTCTTTTTCTCAATTTAAGTAAATTTTTAAGCTCCTTTTTAATTGAATAAGTAGACGTATATCGTCAATGTTGTTTGCTTTACTTACCTATCATAAAAAGATAAGATTTATTCATGGATTATATCTTGGAAGTAAAAAATCTGAAGAAAAGTTATGGATCCCTTGAGGCTGTCAAAAATGTCTCATTCCAAGTGCGGCGCCAGTCACTTTTTTCGTTTTTAGGTCCTAATGGCGCCGGTAAATCCACTACAATCAATATTATCTCAACCTTATTAAGTAAAGATGGTGGCGAAGTAACACTCAACGGGGAAAGTGGTGAAACATATTTCCGTAATAAAATTGGTGTCGTATTCCAAAATAATATATTGGATGATAATCTCACGGTTAAAGAAAACCTTCTATATCGGGGCTCACTATATATTAATAATAAAAAAGGTGTATTAGAGCGCTATAAAGAACTACGCTCCTATCTCCAATTCACAGAGTTTGAGAATCAAAAATTTAAAACATTATCGGGTGGTCAAAAAAGAAGGGCAGAAATCGCCAGAGCCCTTTTTTCGAATCCAGAAATATTATTGTTAGATGAGCCAACAACCGGCCTTGATCCTGAAACCCGAAAAGTTGTATGGAAGGTTATTGGCGACTTACGGGCAAATAAAGGAATGACTATTTTTCTTACAACCCACTACATGGAAGAAGCAAGTGAAGCCGATCATGTGGTAATCATTAATAAAGGTGAAATAGTCGCCGAAGGCACTCCTTCGATGCTTAAAGAAAAATATTCTAAAGACCGTTTAAAAATTGTGGCAACAGATAAAGAAAAATTGGTGGAATTACTTAATAATCTAGGGCGGGATTTTAAAAAAATATCTGATGAATACGTAATAATCGTGCAAAACGCAGACGAAACTATTAAATTACTAAATTGTCTTAAACCCTTCATCAAACAATTTGAGGTACTTAAGGGATCTATGGATGATGTCTTTATTGAAGTGATTGGTGGTAATAACCATGTATAATCTTCGCTCATTAATTGCCCGCAATATAAAGGTTTACTTCCGAGATAAAGCTGCTGTTTTCTTCTCATTTTTATCAATTATCATTCTTCTTTCCTTATATCTTCTTTTCCTTGGTCGGCAGTATACAAGTGGCGAATGGTTTTCTGGTGTCTCCGATAGTTTAAAGTCATTCCTCACAACCGGAGTTATTATGGGGGGTGTACTCGTCATCAATACTGTTTCATTATCCCTTGGGGTAATGGGTTCGATTGTAAGTGACTTAGAATCGCGGAAACTTGAAGGGTTTTTGGTTACACCAATTCCTCGATATAAAATTACGCTTGCCTATTACGTATCTGCCATAATTGTTACATCCGTCTTAACATTAATAATGTGGTTGTTGACGGTTCTTTATGTTGGTATTTTTTCGGGATATTGGTATTCATTTGCAACTTTTTCTCTTGCTTCGTTACTTATTATTCTATATACATTTTTATCGTCCGCGATGATGCTTTTCTTGGTAAGTCTAATCAAATCACAAAACGCTTTTGGTGCTCTTTCAGGTGTCTTAGGAACTGTCATTGGGTTCATCAGCGGAATATATATGCCGCTTGAAGTTCTCGGTGAATTTATGACAAAAGTTGCATCATTAAATCCTTTTACCCACATGACAATATTGTTAAAACAAGTGCTTTTAAAAGAACCATATGCATTACTTCATGAAGAATTCGTGTCGGCAATTGAAACCCCATTTGGCACCAAGGAAATTGGGATATTTGGGATTCATGTTGATATGATTTATTTAATGCTATTCACAGGTATTGTTGCTTTTATACTTCTTTTCTTTAGTTATCACAACATGAATAAAAAGATGAAACGATAAATATTTCTAATAATTTGTTGAAAATAACATTAATTTTCGTGAAAATTTCATAATAAAGCGCTTTTTTCATAATATTCACCTTTAAGGTGTTATTATTTTTAGGTTAGGAGGAAAAAGTTATGATATCGAAAAAACTAGCCCTCGAAGTGTTAAATGTCGCACTAAGTACCGGAGGAGATTTCGCCGAAATTTTCTTAGAAGAAACACATAGTGCCACCTATTTAGTAGAAAATGGTAAAACCCAACCCCCTACTACTTCTTTAACCTATGGCGCGGGTATTAGAATTTTAAAAGATTTACAAAGTGTCTACGGACACACCAGTGATTTAAGTAAAAAAGGTTTGCTTAAACTCGCTACTACACTAAGTGCAGCCCAAAATGCACCACAAACCCATAAAGTTGAACAAATCAGAAAGGTAAATGTTAAGAAAAATCATACTTCAACCCGGAGTATTGAATCGCTTAATGTTGAAGAAATTATTGAAAAATTAAAAGTCGCTAACCTTATTATTTCAACTTATGATAGCCGAATCGTTCGTTCCATTACTGGTTTAATTACCGAAGTAAGAAACATTACCATCTTCAATAGTGAAGGTAAACAATTTGATGATAAACAAGAACGACTTAGAATGTATTTCCAAGCCATTGCTATGGCTCCCAATGCCTTTGAAGTTGGTTTTAATGGTCCAGGTGCCCATCAAGGTTTTGAATACATTGAAGGTTTAGATTTAGAAAAGACTGCGCGTGAAGTTGCCGATCTTGCCATCCGAAAATTAAGTGCGGTTGAATGTCCAAGCGGCAAAATGCCGGTCGTAATTGGTAACGGGTTTGGAGGCGTCATCTTCCACGAAGCATGCGGTCACCCACTTGAAGCAAGTGCCGTGAGTAAAGGGTTATCACCTTTTGCCGGGAAAATTGGCCAAAAAGTTGCCCATGAAGCCGTTACGGCAATCGATGATGGCACAATTGTTAACGCCTGGGGATCAAATAACATTGATGACGAGGGTGTTAAAACTACAAAAATCGTATTAATTAAAAACGGTATTTTACAAAACTATATTGTTGACCGTTTTAATGGGCGGAGAATGAATGCTGAAAGTACTGGCTCAGGCCGCCGGCAAAACTATCAATATGAACCAACAAGCCGGATGTCTAATACTTATATTGCTCCCGGAAAACATACGACTGAAGAAATTATCAGTAGTGTAAAACTTGGTTTATACGCAAAATCACTTGGTGGCGGATCGGTTAATCCTGCAACTGGTGACTTCAACTTTGCCTGTGAAGAGGCCTATATTATTCGTGATGGAAAAGTTGCTGAACTTGTCAAAGGGGCCTCGCTTATTGGTAATGGCGCCGATATCTTAATGAAAATTGACATGGTTGCTGGTGACTTAGACCGTGCCCAAGGCATGTGTGGCGCCGCCAGTGGCTCCATTCCTGTTGAAGTTGGGCAACCCACAATCCGCGTAGATGAAATTACTGTTGGGGGACGTGGAGGTGCTTTAAAATGAATATAAATAAGTTTTTTGAACTCGCAAAGGAAAAGGGTTTAGAAGCCGCCGAAGTTGTAATTATGCGTTCAACTTCAACCGACATGAGTGTTTATAACAAAAGTATTGAAAATTACTCAATGGCATCAACCATTAATATTTATGCCCGCGGTATATATAACGGACAAATGGGTTTTGCTATGAGTGAAAAAGACGATAAAACAACTGCCCAATATTTAATCTCACAAATTAAAGCCGCAGCTAGTGTCTCAGAAAGTGAAGATTTAAGTATTATTTTCCAAGGTAGTGAAAAGTATAAGAAACGTAACTTCTATAACAATGAGCTTGAACACATTAGTGAATCTGCTAAATTGGAAAAACTTTTTGAAATTGAAGAAAAATTACGTAATTCTAATTCTAAAATTAGTGATATTGAAGGGGTTGGTTACAATGAAGTTGAAAGTGATCAACGATTCTATAATTCCTATGGTTTAAAACTTGCTACCAAACAAAATTACTACTACTATCATGCTTCAGTCGTTGCTAAAGATGGTGATGATGTCAAAACTAGTTACAAAGTATTTTTAGATAACGACTTCACCAAGTTTGATGTTGATTCATTTGTCAAAGACCTTTCTGAAAGTGTCATTAAAAAATTAGGGGGGAAACCAACGGAAACCAAGAGTTATCCGGTCGTCTTTAATCCACGGATGACTGCTAGTTTATTAGGAGCTTACCTTAGTAGCGCTAGCGCTGACCGCGTTGAAAAAAGAACATCACTTTTTGCCGATAAATTAAATGGGCGTGTTGCAAGTTCAAAGGTAACTGTCCTCGATGCTCCACTTACAAAGAACATCTTCTATCGTTATTTTGATGATGAAGGGGTTGCTAAAACGAATAAACCAATTATTAAAAATGGGATTTTACAAACATTCTTGCATAACCTAAGCACTGCCACTAAAATGGGCGTTGAACCAACTGGTCACGGTCGTAATACTGGTGGAAAAATAAGTGTAGGGATCTCCAATATCACCCTTAAACCCGGTCGCGTTGACTTTGACACCATGATTAAAGATGTTAAAGAAGGCGTCTTAATTACTGAACTTATGGGTCTTCATAGCGGACTTAATCCGACAAGTGGCGACTTTAGTCTCCAAGCAAGTGGCTTTATGATTAAAGATGGCAAAGTTGGTGAACCCGTCAATCTTATTACCGTCGCGGGGAACTTAATTAAATTATTTAAAGACGTCCAAGCCGTCAGTAATGAAAACGAATTACAACTAAGTAGTTACACAACTTCAAGTATTCTCGTTAAAAACTTAAATATCGCTGGTTAATTTATAACCAGTAAGCACCATTTCATTTAAAAAGAGTGTATGGTGCTTTTTTTGTAATCGTTTCTCTTGTGTTTGCTCCTGGTTTGTTATACTCTAAATGCGAATCATTCGCAAAAAGGAAAAGAAAAATGAAAACAAAAATTATACTCTTAATCCCCCTTCTAGCATTAGCGGGATGTACCAAAAATGAAACTCCAGATATCGTTGTATCGAGCTTTGTAAGTTACGATGCTGTGAAAAATATTGCTGGCGATAAATTAACTTATAAAAATGTTGTGCCTTGGGGCAGTGAACTACACGGTTTTGAACCGACCCCAAAAGACGTCGTCGCCATTAATGAAGCCAAACTTTTCGTCTATACAACTCCAGAATTAGATACGTGGGTTGACGCACTCGTTAGTAATGAAAACTCCTTTGACATGAGCGCCCATTACACACGGCATGAAGAACCCGTCGACACTGACGGCCATGACGGACATGACCATGATCATGATCATGCTGGACTTCACTTCTTCACTAATCCAGAATATTACCTTGAAGTATTTAATGCCCTTTTGCCACGTATTAGCGCAATAGACCCTGCAAATTCGGCTTATTTTAGTGAAAACCATGATAATTATGTATCAAAAATGGAAACAACAATTACTGACTTAAAAACTTTTTTATCCGATAAAACTAATCCAACCCTCTACTTTGCCGGTCATAATGCTCTTGGTGACTTTGCCCATGAGTTCGGTTTTGAAATTCACGCATTAACAGAAAGTTATAAGCCTGATGTTGATTTTCTTTCCCCAACCGTCGTTGCATTTATTGAAGAAATTAAAACCAATAACGTCCATCATCTCTTCGTTGAAGAATTAGTAGAACCACGGATGGCCAATTTAATCAAAACTGAGCTTCTTAAAGATAATTACACCATTGAAATATTAGAATTACATGGGTATCATAATATTACAAGCGCCCAAGCAAAGGAGAATGTAACATATGCCGAACTCTTCAGCACCAACGTTACCAACATTAAAAAAGCCCTCAGTAATTGAACTTAATAACGTCAGTGTTGATTTTGGCGATGTTGTGGCGTTAAAAAACATTAACTTTGCCTTAAAACGCGGAACATTGCTTTATATTGTGGGCCCAAATGGTTCGGGGAAAACAACTTTTGTTCGCCTTTTAACGAACCTTTTATCCCCTACTTCCGGTGAAATTATTCGTGACAGTGATGTGCTTGGTTACTTACCGCAAAAACTAAATCAAAACCCCAACTTCCCGATTACAGTCGAAGAAGCAATCTATAGCGGGTTTGCGAAACAATCACTATTTATTAGCAAAAGCGATGGTGAAAAAATCCAAGCGTGGTTAGATAAGATGCAAATTGGTCACTTACGAAAAAAACCAATGGCACACCTCTCCGGTGGTCAACAACAACGAGTTTATTTAATTCGTGCTTTAATTAATGATCCTGATTTTATTATCCTTGATGAACCAACTTCGGCTTTAGATCCTTCTTTTCGGGCTTATTTTAATGAAGTAATCATGGATTTACACCATAAAAAGAAAACAATTATCTTTGTAACCCATGATTTGCATGATACTTTATGCGATTGCGCACACGTATTATATATTGATCAAGAAATCCGTTTCTTTGGCACTTTACCTGAATATCACGAAAAGGAGCACACCCTTAACCATGTTTAGTTTTTTAAATTATACCTTTATGGTTTATGCTTTAATTCTCGCCATACTTATTGCCCTGGCCGCTTCTTTACTTAGCCCTTTTCTTGTCTTATCAAAACAATCACTTATCGCTGATGGTATGGCACATATTGCTTTTACCGGTGTCGTAATTGGCTTATTATTCTCAAACGAACCCTTATATATTGCTTTACCCTTTGCGGTTTTAGCAGCGCTAGCGATAACGTTTCTTAGTGAAAGAGCAAGTCTAGATAATGACGCCGCGATTGGGGTGGTCAGTGTTTTCGCCCTAGCTTTAGGGCTAATTATTATTAGCGTTAGTGACGGGTTTAATCGTTCAGTCGAATCTTTATTAGTTGGTAGTCTTTTAACCGTTACCATCCCGGAATTAATTGGTGCTTCTGTTTTAGCCTTACTTGTTATTTTATTCGTGCTCTTCTTCTACCGGAAACTATTAGTGACAACCTTTGATCCAACTTACGCCAAATTTAGTGGTATTAATACTCGTTTCTTAAAATATGCTTTAAGTGCCCTTACTGCTATCTTCGTAGTCGTGGGAGTCAGAGCCATTGGGGCGTTATTAATTTCCGCTTTCATTTTATTCCCCACCCTAATTGCCCGGCAAATTACAAAAAGTTTCAATAGTTCTCTTTTTACCGGCGTAATCTTTGCAATAGTTGGAACTTTCCTAGGTATTGTTCTTTCCTATAACCTTGCACTTCCAACTGGACCAACGATTATTATGGTCTTTAGTGCTTTTTTAATCTTAGCGTTTTTAACAAATAAACTTTTTTTACGAAGGAGGGCTTAATATGCGACTGACACATTCCCGGAAACTAGTACTTGACATCTTTCAAAACGACAATGCTTTGCTCTGCGCGGAAGATATAAACAAAAAACTAAGTGGTGAAGCCATTGATCTTTCAACCATTTATCGGACTTTAGAATATTTTACCAATAAAGATATTCTTGGTAAAAGTACCATTGATAAAGTTACCTACTATTACTTAAAAGAAGGTGATCATCACCATTACATGATTTGCACCGATTGTTTAGTGCGCCTGCCCATTGAATGCGAAATTGATAAAATGTTACATAAAAACATTAAACAATATAAGTTTAAAGTTACAAGTCACGACTTAACAATTTATGGTTATTGCACTGATTGCGCTAAAAATCATAAAGAACATAGAAAAAGCCACGGATAACGTGGCCTTTTTTATATTTATTTATTAGATATTATTTACGAACGTAAAGTACGCCGATGGTGCCTTCACCACAGTGACTTGAGATTACTGCCCCTGCCCCGGTGACGACAATGTGTTTTTTATCCATGAATTTTGATAAACGATTGATACAATAATCAACCCGATCACCGCCATGACTATGGGTAATCATTACCCATGGGTTTTCAAGTCCCGCGGTAATTTCTGCTTCGGCGACATCAAGCATGACATCAAGCGCTTTTTCCGATTTACCTTTTGGGGTTGCCGCTACTTCTAATTTATCATCATTAATTTGTAAGAATGGGTGCGCTCTTAAGATCCGACCAAAGAATAATTTCATTCCGGTAACCCGACCGCCGGCCGCTAACATATCAAGATTATCAACGATAAATTGAGCTCTTACTTTTAAACCTAATGTATCTAAGTAATCGGCGACTTCATCAAGCGATTTTCCTTCTTCACGAAGTTCATGGGCGCGTAAGGCTAATAAGCCACCGCCGGATGAAAGGCTATGTGAATCAACAAGGCGAACTTTTACACCTTTTAAATCTTCTAACGATAATTTTGCCGCTTGGAGGGTGGCACTAAAGGCACTACCAATACCGACAAAGAGAATTTCGGTGAATCCTTCATCTCTAATTTTTTCAAATGTTTCTAAGAATAAACCTGGGGATGCCGCACTTGTTTTTGGCACAGCATTAAGTTCTTTCATTTTTACGTATAGTCCATCAGCGTCAATATCCTGATAGTCTTTGAATGTTTGTTCACCAAGATGAACATTAAGGGGAACCATAACCGGATCAATCATTTTAAGAATTTCCGGAGTAAGGTCAACGGTTGAGTCGACAACGATTTTAAATTTCGCCATATTTTCTCCTTCACATGGTGTTTTTACCATTATTTTATTTGCTTATGCCGTTAATCAAGATAGGCATAACACTATTAATATATCTTATTTGGATATATTTTTCATTGTAAGAGATTACAAAATACAAATATAATTAATGCTTATGAAAACGCTTTATGCTAAAATTTAGCGTAGAAAGGAAAGATAGTATGAAAAAGCTTTTTAAAGAATTTAAAGAGTTCGTGTCTCGTGGTAATGTTCTTAACTTAGCAGTCGGTATTATTATCGGTGGTGCCTTTGGGGCAATTATTACAAGTCTCGTCAATCACGTTATTATGCCACCCATTTCGTTATTACTTGGTGATGAAGTTGGAGCATTAAGATGGATCCTTCGTGAAGCCGTCCCCGCGGTTATGGCTGCTGATGGTGTGACTGTTGTTACCCCAGAGGTTAAAGAAATCGCCATTGGATGGGGATTATTTGTCCAAGCCATCCTTAACTTCTTACTTATCGCTTTAGTGCTCTTCATTATCATTAAGGTTGCAACCAGAATGAATGAAAAAGCCGAAGCCTTAAAAGCGAAAATAGCCGCAGAAGAACCACAACCAGAACCAGAACCAGTCGTCGTTCCCGAACCAAGCGAAGAAGTTTTATTGCTTCGTGAAATTCGTGACTCACTTAATAAAAAATAGTAATCTTTTATTAGAGTAAAAAGAAAAGCACACCGTTATGATGTGCTTTTTTCTTATCCTTTTCTTTATTTAAGTGGGGGTAACTCTAACATATCGTTACCGTCAAGCGCCTTAACGCGATTGAAGGCATCGGTGAATAAATTGATTTCTTCTTCTTTCCGATAGTCGTTTAAGTTATTTTTAAGGGCTTTGGGCGCTCTTTTAATAACGAAGGCACATTCACTTTGACTCTTTGTGACAATACCGCTATAAAGGAGATAGGCACGCATGGTTTCAATTGTTAAGTCATTACTAATAAATTTACGATCAGCCTGTGTTAATTCTTTAAACCAATATGTTTCACTGGCTTCTTGGGCTTTGGTGAGTAAATAAATATATAGTTTTTGCGCTTTAACTCGGGCAATAAATTCTAATTCAACTTTATCTTCATGTTTTTCAAGTTTTTCAATAAGGGTAATTGCCTCATTAAAGGCGTTCTTGTCGATTAATTGGTATAACTCATAAAGACTAACCCGGGCGGTCATGGTTGTAACTTCATCAAACTTTTTAATGTCGGTGACGGGTTCATTGTTGTAAACAAGTGATTCAATCCGAATAAGTTCGTTATAGGCTTCAACATTAACTTTCTTACTAAGTAAGACAATGTAATAGCCATCGGTAAAGTTATCAAGTTTAAAGGGCATGATGTTGTAGACTAAAAGCATCGCTCCAACCCCAGCAACAATTAAGGCTTGGTGGTGAATGGCGACATTCTCAGCCGTTAATAAAAAGATAGTAATTGCCGCGGCAAATTCAATAAGTACCATAATCGTAGGTCCAAACAAGAATAGACGTGGTTTGGTCTTCTCTTTTTTAGCAATAATCTTTGTTTCGCCAGTTAATCCTTCAAAACGCCGTAAGCCGAATTTCCATCCGGTTTTTGTTTTATAGTAAGCAAAACCAAAAATATTGACACTGATAACGCTATATCCACCAATAATGGCGCCAAGGACATGGCCAACCCATAACGTTCAACATTACTAACTAGGTCTAATTTTTCTAACGATGGCTCAATAATTTGTAACCCAATAAAGAGGGCAATAACTAACATTACTAAATATACAAGTATGCTTAGAAAATCTTCTTTTTTCATAAGGTTCCTCCATTAATAACAACTTTCATAGATTTTGATTATATCATGTTTTGTTAAACTTTTTTGATCGTGATAAAGGTCTTTTGTCCCGTTAAAAGTAACGATGTCGGCAAGCGTTTCTAAATCACTTTTTTTCACTCCCACACTGCGGAGGGTCAATGTTAGCCCTAGCCTAATGAAGAGATCTTTTAATGCTTCAATTCCGTTTCGGGCATTTTGTTCAAGATTTTCATCATGTAAATCAAATACAACCCGGGCAAACCGGTCAATTTTATACTTTAATTCTTCAAAATAATACGTTAACCACGCCGGAAAGATAATCGCTAAGCCATGACCATGGGCGATACGGGGATAAAGGGCGCTCACTGCATGCTCTAAAGCATGGGCAGGCATTCCAACTTTTTTCCCAATACCTGTAACGTCGTTATGACTAAAGGTGCTGGCAAGCATTAAATTAGCCCTGGCCACTTCATTGGTTGGATCACTCACTAATACTTCGGCGCATTCTTTAAGAGTAATGAAAATACCTTCCGCGAACCGATCGGCCAGTTCAATTTCCGCGCTATAACTAAAGTAACGTTCCAAGGAATGCATAAAAGAATCGACGATACCGACTGCGGTTTGATAAGGGGAAACGGTATATGTTAACTCTGGATCAGTAATTGCAAAGATGGGCCGCACTAAATCGGTGCGAAATCCTTGTTTAAAGTTAAGGGCAGCTTCACTGATGACACAACTCCCAGACATTTCACTCCCGGCTGAAGAATGCGTTAAGATAACACCTAAAGCAAGAGCTTTTTGGGGTGTGGCAATTCTTTTACTAAAATCTAATTCATCACCATCATAATAAAAGTTAACGGATAATGATTTTGCAACATCAATCACACTTCCCCCGCCAATTGCGAGAATTAAATCAACTTCGTATTCTTTAGCAATTCGTTTTGCCTCACGAACGTATTTTACTTCGGGATTGGGAGTAATTCCGCCATATAAAACGTAATCAATTTCTTCACTTTCTAGTAAATCAGTGACGCGATTTAAAAGACCACTTTTTACCGCAAAATTTTCACCATACATGATTAATACGTTCTTTTTGCCGTATCTTTTAATGGCTTTAGCAATTTCTTGATGACGACCTACGCCAAAGATAAGTTCGGTTGGCATTAATAAATTAAAACTATGCATAGCCTTCTCCTTTATATTTAATGGCATCAAGCGGAAAGTATTTAAAGAAGGTCACAAGTTTCATGACAAATTCCGCCTCCGGATACATTAAGTCATCTTCAATCCAAGCGATAACACTGCTAGCGATTCCGGCACCATAAACTCGAGCCAATAGTTTCCGTTCATTCCCGGTTAGTTTCATATCCCGGTCTTTTTTATTAATATAAGCAAGACTCACATTATATAAATAGTTAAATAAAAACTCTCTTACTAAGTCTTTGGCCGCACTGGCAAGCGTGTTGGTAATTAAGGCTGAATTATGTTTTACATAGCGTAAAATAATAAGAATTCCTTCTTCTAATTCTTTATTCGCCGGGAGTTCAATTTCTTCATTTAAATAGACCCATGTTAAGAGATCATAAAGATTCCGGAAATGGTAATAAAACGTTTGACGATTGACTTTGCAGTCTTTAGTAATTTTAATAACACTTATAGTATCAAGGGGTTCGTTCGCCATAAATTTCTTTAGGCTTTCCCCTAATCTAGCTTTCATCTTCATATAATTCTCTCGTAATGTTCTTGGCAATTTTTGCCCCTAAAATGGCATTATTGATAATTAGGGCTTCATTGGCCACTAAACTTTTTCCTTCAGTAATTTCATAAAGGGCTTTTAATAAATATGGGGTTTCTTCTTTGCCTTTAATTCCTGCTTCTTTCATCATAACTAAGGCTTTATCTACTGCCTTTTTGACTTCTTCATACGGCAAGGCAAATTCTTGAGGAATTGGATTTACAATTAAAATTCCGCTATTTAAGGAGAGTCCTTGATGATAAAGAATAATATCGGCGATCTCCCGGGGATCATCAACACGATATAACACATTATGTTCGGCGCTTATCGTATAAAATAATGGCATTTTCGTTGTTTTAAAACCAATAACAGGGACCCCTTTAGTTTCTAAATATTCCATTGTTTTTGGTAAATCTAAGATGGCTTTTGGTCCGGCACAAACTACGGCAATATCGGTTCTGCCAAGTTCATCAAGATCACTTGATATATCTAATGTATGTTCCGCCCCAAAATGAACACCACCAATTCCGCCAGTCACAAATACTTTAATACCAACTTTGGCGGCTAGAAACATCGTTGCAGCAACGGTCGTTCCGCCCCACTTTTTGGTGGCCATCACATAAGACATATCTCTTCTTGATACTTTGATGGCTCCTTCTTTTTTCCCAAGCTCTTCAATTTCATCTTCTTTAAGACTTCGTTCTTCTTTTATCGGAATCCCTACCCCATGGGCAGCATC
>CALAWM010000147.1 GCA_937895315.1 uncultured Caryophanales bacterium
GACCATCCAAGTGGTCCTTCATAATAGAATGGTTTTGTACCATTATCAACGAAGAATTGTTTGAAGGCAGCTTGACTTGCGGCACCCATATGGTAGTTGAGGGAGATACTAACTGGGAAGGTGACTCCTTCACTTGTTTTACCTTCGACAACGATGTCATAGTGGGCAGTTCCGGCTGGATCTAAGTTTTCAAGCGGAATAATTGCACCGCTACGATCTTTAACTTCTTTAAAGGTGAATGGTGCGTCGAATTTAACGAGCGAACTATCTTTATCTTGAAGTGGACCAGTTAAGTCGCCTTCAGCGCGGCCTAATTGATCTTTAATTTGATCGTGGGTGAATGTTTGGACTTCTGGTTTAGCAACTTCTGGGTAATCAGCAGGATTTAAAACTTTAATCCGTTTGAGCCATTGTAATTGGGTTAAACCACCATAGACTGATTGTTGGCCAACGACTTCAATTAAGTCACCAACTTTAATTGTGTCTTTATAATCGGCAAGTTTGAAGAGACCTAAGCCCCATTTTCCATCAGCAATACCAGCATTGTTCCAGTCGGCGAAGATACCAGTGACATAGCCACGGACCCCAGCAACTGTACCCGCATTTAATTCACGGACTTGTGGTAAGGTGTAGAAATTGATTTTTTCGATCGCGTTTAATTGCATATCGATAGTAATTCTTTTGGCAAATTCACCAATTTTAACTGTCGCATATAAACGACCGATTTTTGGTGATGGCATATCAACAGGGATTGGCCGTCCGCCGCCGTCATATTCTTGAACATATTCAGGATATCCGGGGGCAGCAGTCATTACACCTTTGTCATCAGTGCTAAAGGCATAAGGCGCGGTAGTCGCGGCTTCATCACCTTCACCAGCATAATTCCAATTGATGGTGTAATCATTGTAAATGAACATATTGGCATCTTCATTTTCAATGTTTAAGGTTCCGCCCGTGGTAAGGATTAAGTCATTGCCATCCTTTAAGATTGGTAGCGGAGCTTTTGGTTCAAGGCTATTACGATAAATATTCGTATGGATTGTAATTCCTGTTGTTCTTTCAACAACAAGTGGGACCGTCTTTGCAATTTCATTGAGTGCATAGTCATATTGGGCTTCAGTGAGAACTGGTTCTTCACTGGTGGGGTTACCACCACAGCCGGCTAAGAGGGCAACTGCTAGAAAGGCAATTCCGATTTTCAAAATTGGTTTTCTCATAATTTCTCCTTTTCTTATATTATTGGAAGTCACCAAGTTTTGCGACTACTTCATCAAGGGCACCTTCAGGGGTTGCACCACCAAATAATTTAGTGATGACATATTGAATTTCATCTCTAACCCGGGCACTGCCTAAGAAGGCTGGATCAACGAATTTGAGCCATGCTTGTTCAGCATCTTGATAGACATTGGCTTGTAACCGTGCGGTATCGCGAATTGCGGTTTCCATTGGTGAAGTGTTGTCCGTAGCGTTTAAGAAGTCACTATATAATTTATAGTCTCTATAACGAGCATCTTCTTCATTAACGGCGAGTTTTGAACCATCGGTAACCGGGAAGTAACTTGTGCCTTTACCAAATTCATGGTTAACTTCATAAGTTAAATAACGGAGGAAGCGCCAAGCGGCATCACGTTCAAGTCTTGTTTTTTCATCAGTGGCTTTTCCGCGACGGAAGAGCGCTAAGTTTGTTCCTTGGGAAATAACGTATTTAGCAGTTGGATTTTCGGCGTTATAAGGAATTGGGGCGATTGAAACATCGAATGGGAAATCGGTGCTTGAGCCTGGTAAGTTTTCCTTAACACCCGCACTACTACTAATCGTCATAACGAGGCGTCCTTGTTTGAATGGAACGCTGGAATATAAACTTTCACCAAAGTTTTGCGGAGTTCCGACTAATCTTTGGGCGTATAAATCTTTAAAGAATTGTAAGGCTGCTAAGGTTTTAACCCGGTTTTCGCCTTCATGGAACTTAAGGGTTCCGCTGTGGAGGGTGGCGCCTCTTTCCGTATAGAGGGAGCCCCATTGCCGAATAATCGTAATAAAGAAGTTTGAGGTTGAATCCCAACTAAATGGAATAAAATCATCAGCCTTCCCGACGTTAAACATATCAAAAGCAACTTCGGCTTTTAATGTTTCAAGTTCGGCAGTGGTTGGATTTTCCGGTTTAGCAACGGTTGTACCATCGTGTTTGACGAGTTTACCAAACCAGCCATTATCCGCGGCAACGGCTTTAAGTTTTGGACCAACGACGGCTAAATCTTGCCATGTCGCTGGGACAAAGATCGTGTCATCAAGTTTTTTGGCGACATCAAAGAAGGTTTGATTGACGACCATAATTTCGGTTGATTTGTTAAATGGTAAGCCCATGATTGAATTATCAACTAATTCTTGATTTTCTTTCATGTAGTCTGGCCAGAATTCAGTTAAATCAACACCGGTTTCTGGATTTTTGATAAATCCAGCGGAATCAAGGTTTAAAAGAACGTTGGAGTTTGCGTATTCGGCAAAGTGATCGGGGTAACCATTAGCAATATGCGGATAAGCATTATTACTAATTGATTGCTTAATCGCTTGTAAGAGGTTTGGATAACCACCCTTTGATTCATAGACAATGTCAACTTCGGGATTGGCGGCTTCAAAGCGCTCAATTAAAGGATTAAGCGTACCATTGACCCCCGCACCAAAGCCGGTCCAAAATTCAACCCTGATTTTATTACTGCCACCACATCCGGCAAGCAGGGCAAGACCCATGAAGGATGTGAGACCGAACAATATTTTTCTAGGTTTCATATAATATTTTCCTTTCTTTATAATTTTATTATATACCTTTTATTAAGACTAACCTTTAATACCACTACGTGATACGCCACTCATAATATATTTTCTAAAGGCAATAAATACGAGTAACAGTGGTGCGCTAATGACCATCGACCCGGCAATTTTGACGGTGTCATAGTTTGAATAGTCACTAGAGAATAAACTCATAAGTCCATTACTAACTAGACGCATTGAGTGTTTAATACCCCATGTTTCCATTAAGAACTTATTGTCCCCACTTGCGATAAGGGTTGGCCAAATAAAGGCGTTCCAGCTTCCCATGACGTTAAGAATAATAATCGTCACGATGGTTGGCATCGCAATTGGAATCATAACACGCCATAAATAACTAAATTCACCATATCCATCAACTTTTGCAGCGAGGAATAGTTCGTTTGGTATTTGTTGGAATGTTTGCCGTAAATAGAATATGTAGAATACGCTAACGCCATGGACGAAGATTAAGGCGGCGAATGTATTTTGCCAGCCTAAGCCGATCGTCGTTTGGTAGTTAGTAATAAGCATCATTTCGCCAGGAACCATCATCGTCGCCAGTAATAACGCAAATAAGGCGTTTTTACCTTTGAATTCAAGGCGGGCAAAGGCAAAGGATGCTAAGACGGTTGTTGCGACAGTAAAGGCGGTGGAAACAACTGCCACAATTGTCGTATTTAAGAAGTAAGGAAGGAAACTAACTCTTTTCCCTTCATTACTAATAAGAATAATAAGGTCACCCGGGAGTGTACTCGCCGCGTCGCCTATTTTCCCTCCGAGAATAATCTTAAAGTTTACAAAAGTCGGACTGGACGTAAATAGTTTTAAACCACTTGTTACTTCCCGGGAATATTCGACTGGTGATTTTAACGAAACGCTAATCATGAACCAGAATGGTAAGAGCATGAATAAGGCAAATAACGTTAAGAATGTATATGTAATGACTTTAAAGAAGATTGTGCGACCTTTGTATTCTTTTTTAAGCTCATAGGATGGTTGGAACCGGGCGTCGTCATTTTTCCCTTCAACCGTTTTGAGTGCCTTTTCTTCTTCTTCGGTAAGCACTAATTCTTCATTTACTACTTTATCTTTTTCTTTCATAAGTGCCTCCTAGTAGTGAACACGCTTCTTCGAGACTTGCATCTGAACGAGCGTGATCAATAAGATAATAATTAATAAGACAACTGACCCTGCCGCGGCAACTGGTAATTTATCGTTACGGAAACGATAGACATACCCAACAACGGTGAGCCACATTCTTCCATCGGTTCCCCCAAAGTTTTGGTGGTCAACCCCAACAATCGCAATAATGCTTTGATAGGCTTTAAATGCGCCAATGAAAGATGTAATTGTAATATACAAGATTTGTGGGCTTAAAAGCGGAACCGTAATTCTTCTAAAGATGGTACCTCTTGTAGCCCCGTCAATACGGGCGGCATCATAGTATTGTTTGTCAATACTTGCTAAACCACTCATAAAGACAAGAATTTTAAAGGCCAAACCTGTCCACACTGTTTGGACGGTAATGGCAAACCCTAATGATAGTTTCGATAACTTTAATGTTCCTTCTTGGTCGAAGCCAGCGTGAATCCAGGAAACTGGTTGTCCGCCAAAGGCAACGACTAATTGGTTCATAATTCCCCCGGTTTGTGGCGAGAATAATGTATTAAAGACCATCCCTAACGCAATTGCGTTCGTAACATAAGGGAGGAAGAAAATTGTTTGATAAGTCGCTCTTAAAGGTTTGATTGAGTTTAAAGAGACGGCTAATAAAAGCGAAATAAAGATGGTTAATGGGACGGAGATAACAGTTAAGATCGCGGTATTGGCGAGCGCTTGTAAGAAGTCAACGTCTTTTAACACATATAGGTAGTTATTAAGGGTAAAGATTGGTTTAAGTGGGGGAATAAAAGTAAACCCTGGATCGACTTCATTGAAGTATTCGGTCCATTTTGCCACGTTTGTTGCCATATCAAATTGCCGTAAGTAGTTAGCAATCGCAAAACTTCCCATGCCATCTTGCCATGCAAAATCTTGAATAAACGAAATAATCATCGTGTTAAAGATTGGATAAATCGTAAAGAATGTTAAGAATACAAGGGCAGGTAGTAAGGCAATAATTGCTTTGACCCAAATTGGTATTGATACACTTTTTTTCGTTTGCATCGGTCCTTTGTCAAGATACAAACCACTTTGTTGTGTACTCATAATGCGCCTCCTTTCTTAGTAATATTTGTCATGATCATCACCTACAGAATCCGTGATCCATCAAGATCAAATAAGTAGAAGCGTTTTGGATAAACTTTAATAACTTTATCTTTGACTTTATGCCGTTCTTCCGCGGGAATAATAACGCGGATCCGGTGTTTTTGACCAAGAACATTTGCGACGATGGTAATATCGCGGCCGATGTGTTCAATGAAGAGTACTTCAATTTCAATGGCAGGGTTTTCGTTTTTATCAAGGGTAAAGGCTTCCGGACGGACACCAATCTTGACATTACGATTTACGCCAGCTTCAACGATGAATTTACCAACTTCTTCTTCAAAGTCACCAAATGATGGACGGTATCCACCAAAACTTAAAGCGGTGTGCAGTGAGTGTAGGGTTAATTCGCCTTCAATAACATTTGGCACGAATTGGCTCTTTTTCTTGGCTTTCATTTTTTCAGAAAAGTTTTTGAAGAAATTGCCTTTTTCTTTTGGTTCTTCTTCTTTCGCGGTTTCTTCAACTTTTTCAACGTATTCAACGCCTAAAGAGGTGAAGTATTGGGCTTTGGTGCCTTGATAGCCACCGGCAACGGCGACATCATAAATTCTTTCATCTTTTAAATCAAATGTCCCGGC
This sequence comes from uncultured Caryophanales bacterium, assembly GCA_937895315.1. Classification (GTDB taxonomy): domain Bacteria; phylum Bacillota_I; class Bacilli_A; order RFN20; family CAG-826; genus UBA1361. The sequence continues at coordinate 5,655 of CALAWM010000147.1, forward strand.
TGATTTTAGTCCTTCATGGTAAACATTACCGTGAAGTAAAACTTTGCCGTCTTTGAGTTCGCCATCAAAAATGTTAATGGCTGGTGAACCAAGGAATTTCGCAACGAATAAATCGACTGGTTCTTCATATACGACTTGCGGGGCATCAATTTGATGGACGACACCACGCCGCATAACGACGATGGAGTCACTAATACTCATGGCTTCTTCTTGGTCGTGAGTAACGAAAATCGTTGTAACTTTCGTATCACGTTGAATCCGGCGAATTTCTTCCCGGGTTTGAAGTCTAAGCCGCGCATCTAAGTTTGAGAGCGGTTCGTCGAGTAATAAGACTTGTGGTCTTTTCGAAAGCGCACGCGCAATCGCGACCCGTTGTTGTTGACCACCCGATAATTGTTTCGGGAGCCGGTCTAATAAATTACCAATGTCAACAAGGTTTGCGACTTCTTGCGCAATTTGTTCCATTTCTTCTTTTGGTAACTTTGGCCGCACATTTTCAAGTGGGAAGGTAATGTTTTGGCGAACTGTAAAGTGGGGGTAAAGGGCATAGTTTTGGAAAACTAAACCAATTCCACGGTTTTCAGCAGGGACATCAGTAACGTCCCGATCACCAAACCAAATTTTACCTTCTGTCGGTTTATGCAAACCGGCAATCATGTAAAGTGTGGTCGATTTTCCACATCCGGAAGGTCCTAAAAGGCCAACTAGTTTGCCATCAGGAATTGTAAAATTCATCTGATCAACAGCTTTAACAACTGGCGCTCCTTTTACTCCCGGGAAGTGTTTAGAAAGATTATCAATTCTTACTTCCATATTTCCTCCTGCAGTAATAAACTGCTTTCATTTATTTTATAATAACACAAGGTCTCATATTTAACCATTGTTTTATAAACTGATTAATTAAGAATTAATCCCCTAGATTAATGTCTTTTTCATTCTGCTCGGCTTCTTGATGATTTTTAGCTTTCCGCTTTTCAACTTCAATGAGCCGACCTGCTAATTCTTTGCGATACTTGGCCTCTTCTTCGGCGTTAGTAAAAATTAGACTCGTGTTTTTATCAGCAACTCTTGTTGCGGTTAAGAAATCAAATAAACTTTTCTTCTCTTTGGAGAGCATAAACATAAAGGTTGAAATAAGCATGAAAGGCATAAAGAAAAAGACATAAGAAAAGAAAAACATCGCCAAATTGCGCATATTTGCTTGCAAAAACGATTTTTTATAACCTAAATTATTAACAACTGCAGTCTTGGTAATAACTTTTCCTAATGTGACATTTCCTTTAATAAACATCGGAACAATAATAACTAAAATAATGACGGAAAGAAGGTAAGCACCACCTAAAGCATAAAAAGTATAAAGTTCGGCTTTCCGAATTAAATCATTAATGTAGGCATTTTTATTAATGATGTCATGGGCTTTATCGATTTCAGCTTTATAAAACGCTTCAACTTCAGCTTCTTTTCCGCTTATTGATGGAATATTCCATGGTTCTTCACTATTAATGACACTAAAATCAAATAATGTTTCCGCACTTCCTTTAAGCATAATTACTTCGTAATAATCATCTGCAGTGTTAAAAGCACTGCCTGTTTTTAAAATAGGGGCGATATTATGAATTTCTTTAGTTCTTGCGCCTTCTTCATCAACATAGAAGAAATAAAGGGCACGCGGGAATAATGTTTTATCTTCAATTGGCGCTAAATTGCCTTGATCACCTTGTTGAACAACCGTATATAAACCCGTTTGGACACCGGCTTCATAAATACGCGCAATGTTTTCATCTCCACCCGCCCTCGCGGTAATTGCTTGGGTTGGTACATACATAAAAATTGTCAAAATTAATACAAAAACAAAATCAAGAAAACCGGCGAGAAATCGTTTGCCACTTGTTTGGTTAACAAAATAGTGATTCATTAGGCGCCACTTTCTTCATCGAAGCGTTCCGCAAAAACTTCTTCATTGACATCTTCAATGCGAACCGCTGTTTGCGCGATGGTTTGATTATATTCTTCTTCATTAACGTATATGACGGATTTATTCAGGTCGACGACCCTTGTTCCGGCGACTAAATCATGTAAACTGCGGGCTTTTTTATTAAAGACCATGATTGTTAAGGAAATAAAGGGTAAAACAATTGGGATTAAAAAGTTTGATAAGACATTAATCAACAGGAAGGCAAAATAACGGAGTAAAAGGCGAAGGGCACCGGCTTTATAACCATGCGTCGTTGCCACCCCTAATTTAAAGACTTTTTTACCTAAGGATTGACCGTGTTTTAAAAATATTGGTAAAGCGAGGAAAATAATTGAACTAGCGACAACGACTAGGAAAGAATTTTCAATCATAACCGCTTCGTTAATCGTCTTCACTAAAGGTCTTGTATTATATTTAGCGATTGCGTCTTTATAGGCGTTGTTATAAAGATTGGTAATGGCTTCAGCATCAACTTCGGCATTTTTATAGGCAAATCCGGGCGCAATGAAATGATCGTAACTTTGGACCACCTCACTCGTGACGGAACTATATTGTTTAGGGGTAGGCGCTTCGGCCCGGACAAAAAGGCTATTTTCGTCATCAACTTTATAAATATTAATACCAAACCATTCATCACTATATTTTAATGCTGGATCAGTGATTTCACTATTTAAGAATTTTAAATAAAAGTTATAACTTGCCTCTCCTCTTTTATTAACCGGAATGCTATTTGAAGTAATTGTCACTTCATCGATATTACTTTCATCAGCTAAAAGGGGCGCACTTAATGAAACTAAATAACTCCGCTTCATATCTTTGTTGTTTTCACTAACGGCAGCATCATAGTTATAGATATTATTAATCACCGGATGAACGGCGAACCAAAAAAGGTTCATGATCGCATACATGATAAGTAAATCAAGGAGTAAGGCTCCTGTTCTTTTTAAAGCATTCGCATTCACTATATTTTCATTTTCGTGAATGGTCTTTTTTTCGTTATTCATAGTGCTATTGTATATAATACAAGATATCTTTTTCTTTTACAATAAAGATGGTAAGTGGGAACACAAAAAACACCGATTATAAAACATGAATTAGTGATATTTTTAAACGGCATTTGATTACCCATTCAAAACATTATTTTTCCAAACAAAAAAACCACGGCCTTCGTTGCAAATTTATTTTAGTTTTTGCAAGGTATGGTTTTTATATACAAGAATTTTTGTATCTGTTTCTCGCCTCTTGACTCTGGATTCTGGCATTATCGGGAGACCAAAGGTCTCCCCTACAAGGGCAGACAGAGTCGTCTGCCCCTACATTTTTCTGTTCTCTGGAAGTAGGATCCTTCGTGCCCCTGGATTCTTGCCTCTTGACTCTGGCATTATCGGGAGACCAAAGGTCTCCCCTACAAGGGCTTTCCGCTTTCTACCTCTCGCCTCTTGCT
>CALAWM010000148.1 GCA_937895315.1 uncultured Caryophanales bacterium
CAACTTCCGGACTTCCAGTAAAGAAAATCATGTCATATTGTCTCTTTAAAATTTCTTCATTTACTTTCCGTCCCCCTAAGAATAATAAAACTTCTTGGGGTGAGAAAGCTTCTTCTATTATTGCCTTCATTACTTCGGCAATTTTCGGGGCATATGCGCTTGGTTTTACAACCACGACATTACCGGCGGCGAGGGCGCCAATAAGGGGGACTAATGTGAGTTGTAACGGGTAATTCCACGGACTCATAATCAGGACTTGGCCATACGGATCTTGGACCGTAAAATTTTTGGCGGGAAATTGCACTAAAGCACTTTTAATTCGCTTTGGTTTCATCCATCTTATTAAATGTTTTAAAGCAAAATGTAACTCTTCATAGACAATACTTAATTCAGTAACAAATACTTCCCATTCATCTTTCTTTAAATCAAAGAATAATGCCTCATAAATGTCTTTTTCATACTTTTTAATGGCTTTTTGTAGGGATATTAGTCTTTTGCGCCGAATATCATAGGTGACAATTCCAGCTTTTTTCATTGTTTCTCGTTGGTCTTTAATGGCTTTTAACATTTAATTATCTCCTTTTAAGCGGTGGTAAAATGCTTCAAGTTCGCTAGTCTTATAGATCTTGGGGGTCGGGTATAAAGGACGTGCTTCTTTATTGGCGTATTTTGCAAGACTTGGGATGTCATTAACGTCAATTTCTGGGATTATATCTTTAATCCCAAACTTCTTATTTAAGTCTTCAATTCGTTTAATAAAGTTGTTGGCAATTTCTTCATCATTCACACCTTCACTAACGCCACTTAGGCGGGCAAGTTTAGCAAGTTTTTTATGAATCTTTTTCCCGTATTCTTTAAGCATGAAAGGAAGAATTAAGGCATTGACGTAACCATGGGCTAATCCGTAATACGCACTTAAAGGATGACTTAAAGCATGGACATAACCGACATAGTTTCTAGTAAAGGCAACCCCAGCATCATAAGCGGCAATTTGCATCCGTAAACGTCCTTCGGTGTACTCGGGATTATCGTATACTTTTTCAATATTGGCCATGATTAATTTCACGGCATTGATTGCCTTTTTATTCGTGAACTTTGTTCCACCATTATTCGTATAGGCTTCAATCGCATGGGTTAAGGCATCCATCCCGGTTGTCGCTGTTAAAAGGGGCGGTAACCCATACGTTAATTCCGGAAGTAAGACAGCGTAGTGGGGAATTAAGGCATGATCATTAATCGCATATTTTCGTTTCGTTTCACTATTAGTAATTACAGCGGCAAGGGTTGCTTCGCTTCCCGTTCCGGCCGTTGTCGGAATGGCAATTAAAAGCGGAAGTTTTTTACCGACTTTAAGAATACCGCCCATTGCCTCTAATGATTTTTTAGGACGCACAACTCTCGCCCCGACTGCTTTAGCGACATCAATCGGACTTCCGCCGCCAAAACCAATGAGCATGTCACATTCTTCTTCTTTATATATATTTAAGGCTTTTTCAACTTGATTGATGGTCGGATTGGGTGTTACATCACTAAAGACGACATAGCCAATGTTATTGGTGGTAAGAGCTTCTACTAATGAAGTGTGGATACCAATATTTACTAAATTTTGGTCAATGACAATTAAAGCCTTTTGACATTTCTTTTCATTAATAACTTTCACAAGTCGAAGGTAAGAATGAACAATCTCTGGTTCTCGCCACGGTAAAAAAGGGCTTGCTAAATAGAAAATAGTTTGATAGGTTCGATCAAATAGTTTGCCCATAAAATCCTCGCTTCTCGTTATTTTTTTAGTTTTTCGAGTAAGGCTAAGGTGCTTGTTTTCGGATCAACATCTAAGAAGATATCAAGCACTTTACCTTCTTCATCTATGACAAAGGTTGAACGTCTTGTGTCCACTCCTATATCACCATACCATACCGTTTCTTGGAAAACGCCATAGGCTTTAATGACTTCGCGTTTCGGGTCACTTAAAAGCGTAAAAGGTATTTTATATGCATCACAAAAGGAAGCATGACTTTCGACTGAGTCTTTCGAAATACCGAATACTTTATAACCAAGTTTATTAAACTCTTCATAATGTTTGGAAAAGTCTTTCGCTTGTAAGGTACAACCCCCGGTGAAATCTTGCGGGTAAAAATATATGATAACTTTGTGGCCTAAATAGTCTATTAGATTAATGACTTGGCCACTTTGACTTTGAAGGCTGAAAAGGGGAGCGCGGTCTTTGATTTTTAACATAACGTATTCCTCCTCATTTATTGTAACAAAAAAAGGGGATTAACCCCTTTTAAGTGCGTAAATTTTGTATTAGTTAAATAAGGAAGAAAGCAGTGAATGCGACCGCGCCAACCACGACACAATAAATACCAAAATAAATAAGGTGTTCGACTTTAAGCTTTTTCATAACGAGATAACCCGTGAAAAAAGTCGCACCAAAGGTAAAGATAAAAGCTAAGATATAGCCTAACCAATTGATCGTTTCACTTGTACTCGCGAGGTCAACAATCCCTAAAATACTCGTCGGCACACTTATTAAAATATAGGCAAGAAATGAGAATTTAAGGATACTTTTTAACGATACTCTACTTAGTCTGCCGCCGATAATGGTTGAACCGCTCCGCGAAATACCAGGGAAGATGGCAAAGGCTTGGGTAACGCCAATTACTAAAGAATCCCTCCATGTAATTTCATCATGATCTTCAATCAAATTCCTAGTAAAAAAGATGGTCATTAAAAGTCCACCAGTAATGATTAAAGCAATCCCGACCGTCAATAAGTTTTTTATCGTCCCCATATAGTCTTTAAATATAAAACCGACCACGCCAATCGGAATAATGGCGATTAATAATTTAATGACATAGAAGAAAGTATCTTTATATTCTTCACGCTTCTTAGAAAAAATATACATAAAGAAACCTTTGATTAATTTGAAGATATCCCCGGAGAATAAAATAAATAAAGCCAAGAATGACGCCATATTTGTAAACATTTCAAAGATAAGACCTGGTTGTTCAAGGCCAAATAAGGCTTGAAAAATAACTAAATGGCCACTTGAACTAACGGGGAAAATTTCCGTTACCCCTTGAACAATCCCCAGAATAATATATTTGATTATTTCCATGCTTAACGTCCTTTAAATTTTAACGAGTTTAATGTTTCTTCAAGCGGACCAAAAGCAACGATATTTTTTGCTTCATTTTCGTCAATATATGTAATGTTTCCGCGTCCTGCTTTTTTCGACATATACATTGCAATATCGGCCAGCGTAATCGCATCAAAGACACTATAAGTACTGTTGCCGTCTTTATATTCAACCACGCCAATTGAGCAATTACTTTTTAAGACTGGAAGTTTGATTGAACGTATGACATTTTGAATCTTCTTCACTAATGCCATCGTTTCATCATAACTTAAGTTGATGGTCATGAAAATAAACTCATCTCCGCTTTTCCGATACATTATGACGTTTTTGTCGGCAATTTCAATAAGTTTTTTACCAATCTTCGCTAACACTTCATCACCCTTGGTGTGCCCATAAGTATCATTTATCTTTTTAAAATGGTCTAAATCAATAAATCCAAAGAAATGATCACCATATGTTTTATTTAGGTGTAATTGGAGCGTATTGTAATTAAAAAAGTCCGGTTAAACTATCTTTGTATGATTCAAAATAA
>CALAWM010000149.1 GCA_937895315.1 uncultured Caryophanales bacterium
GATGATATAACGATTTATGAAGATGTCCCGGTTACAAGAGTCGCCGCCCATAAAGCCTTCGTTAATATTACGTATGGCTGTGATAAATTTTGTACATACTGCATCGTTCCCTACACAAGAGGAAAAGAACGTTCCCGGAAACCAAGTGACATCCTAAATGAATGTAAGATATTGGTGAATTCTGGTTATCAAGAAATCACGCTTGTTGGCCAAAACGTCAATGCGTATGGTCTTGATTTAAAAGATGGCACAACCTTTAGTTATATTTTAGAAGAAGTTGCTAAACTCGGCATTCCGCGCCTTCGTTTTATTACTTCGCATCCATGGAATTTTGACGATCAAATGATTGAAGTAATTGCCAAGTATCCAAATATAATGAAAAAGATTCATTTACCACTCCAAAGTGGGAGTGATGAAATATTACGCCTGATGGGCAGAAGATATACAGTTGAAGACTATTTGACATTAGTAAATAAATTACGTGCGAAAATGCCCGATATTGCCCTTACAACCGATATTATTGTTGGTTTCCCAAATGAAACCGAAGAACAATTTGCCGCCACCCTTAAAGTGGTTGACCAAGTTAATTACGCAAGTGCTTTTACGTTTATTTATTCACCACGGACGGGCACCCCTGCCGCACGAATGATTGATAACGTCACAAAAGAAGAAAAAAGTGAACGCTTTAATCGGCTCAAAGTTTTAGTTGATAAACAAACCGAAGAAGATGCCAAAAAATATCAAGACAAAGTTCTTGATGTCTTAGTGGATGGGGCCAGTAAAAAAGACCGTACTGTCTTAAGCGGTTATACGGAAAGTGATAAGATTGTTCATTTTAGAGGTCCACGTTCCTTAGTTGGAACCATCGTCAAAGTTAAGATTATTGAAGCGAAAACTTTTGCCTTAAACGGAGAATTAGTGAGTGAAGAAAATTGAAGAAACCCTTGAAGAATTACTAAGGGCATTAAGTGATGATCCGCTCTTTAAAGATTTTGAAAAAGCCCGCTTACTCGTGCAAAACGACCCTTTTTTAATCGAAACCGAGCGTAAATTGAAGGATTTGCAACAAAAAATGACTAAAAGTGTCATGGATAAAAAAGCACATAATGAAGCGAAATTAGAGTATGAAACTCTTAAAAAAGCATATGAAGAACACCCTTATGTTATTAATTATAATAATCTTTTAGATGACGTTAACGAATTACTTCATACTTTAAAAACTATAATTGAATAAGTGCCTTACCATCTTATGGTAAAATAGCACTATGGATAAAGAAAAGAAAATAGTCTATACGCCAATGATTGAGCAATATTTGCAAATTAAACGGGATAATCCCGATGTTTTAATTATGTATCGACTTGGCGACTTTTATGAATTTTTCTTTGAGGATGCGGAAATCGTCTCCAAAGAATTACAACTTGTCTTAACGAAAAAAAGCGCTGGTAATAATCGGAAAATCCCGATGTGTGGTATTCCTCATCATGCCTATGCCCCATATCTTGCTAAATTAATTGATGCAGGTCATAAGGTGGGAATCGTTGAACAAGTTGAGGACCCAAGTAGTGCTAAAGGCATTGTAAAACGAGAAATTATTCAAATCGTTACGCCTGGATCAATCGTTGATTTTGAAGATAGTGAACACAACTTTATTATTGCGGTTGATGCGCACCTTGAAGGCTTTAAAGTAAGTTACGCCGATGTATCGACCGGAGAT
>CALAWM010000150.1 GCA_937895315.1 uncultured Caryophanales bacterium
GCTTTAAATAACGATAATGGATGAAAGCCATCGACGTCCTTAGCGGGACTAATTGCGAGTTTGATATTTTCTTCACTAATATGACGAGGTAATGGTAATTGAACGATAATACCATGAACTTTTGGATCTTCATTAAGTTCATTAATTAGTCTAACTAGTTCTTCCTCTGTTGATTTAATATCAAGTTTAATTAGTTTTGCGGCCATTCCAACTTCGGCAGCATCTTTAAGCTTACCGGCGATATATTTTGTGCTCGCAAAATCATCATTAACTTGAATGATTATAAGGTTTGGTTTTACTTCCGTTTCATTAATTTTTTGTTTTAAAATTTCTTTTTGTTTTAAAACATAAGTTTTAATATCCATACTTTTCCCCTAACTAAAATAAATTATAACATGTCAAAAATTGAAACTGGGATTGAAGTATAAAAAAAGACCCTTTCGGGTCGTTATTTATAAGTTCAACTTAATTAGCCTAAGGCTTTAACTAATATCGCAAGTAGGAAGAAGACAATGGAAAGACCAAAGGTAATGTAAGAAATAACTTTTTCACTGCCCCGTTCTTTTGTCTTAACAAAAATATTAAGGCCGCCACCAGTAATTGCGCCTGAAGCCCCTTCACTTTTACCACCTTGCATTAAGGAAATAATAATTAGTAAGATTGAGACGATAATGAAGATAATATCTAATGCACCCATAAATGTCCTCCGATTCTTTATTAATATACACTATTTAAGATTTTTTTCAAGAAAACAATGTGTAAATTATAATAATTTACTTATTTTCGTACGTTTCCCTCAAGTTCAAAGAGAATTTCGCGATATTCGATGGCTTTTTCAAAATCAAAAGCTTTCGCGGCCGCATTCATTTTTCCGCGTATTTCTCGGATATATTTTTCAAGTTGTTTCTTCGTAACAAGTCCTTTATTAATCTTTGCTAAATCTTTATCAGTTCCGAAATTATGGAGCGGTTCTCCTAATGGTTTAATAATCGTTTCCGGAACAATTCCGTGTTTATCATTATAGGCTTGTTGAATACTTCTCCGCCGTTCGGTTTCACCAATCGCTTTTTGCATTGAGTTTGTCATATTTGAAGCATACATAATAACTCGACCATTGACGTTACGACTTGCCCGACCAATAATTTGAATAAGTGATCTTTCGCTCCGCAAGAATCCTTCTTTGTCGGCATCAATAATAGCCATTAATGATACTTCTGGAATATCTAATCCTTCCCTTAATAAGTTAATACCTACTAAAACGTCATATTTTCCTTGCCTTAATTCATAAATAATTTGACTACGTTCCAAAGTTTTTGTCTCATTATGGAGGTAAACAACTTTAAATTTCCGCTCTTTTAAATAATCCGTTAAATCTTCGGCCATTTTGATGGTTAAAGTAACAACCATCGCTCTTTCGCCGCGGTCAATTACTTTTCGTAATTCACTCATAAGATCATCAATTTGCCCAATGCTTGGTTTAATTGTAACGGTTGGGTCAATAAGTCCGGTCGGACGAATGATTTGTTGCACAACAACACCATTTGTTTTATCTAATTCATAATCTCCAGGGGTTGCACTTGTATAAATTACTTGGTTAATGGCGCCTTCAAATTCATTAAATTGTAAAGGACGATTATCTAAAGCACTCGGTAAACGGAAACCATATTCGACTAGGTTTTGTTTCCGACTTCGGTCGCCATTATACATTCCCCGCACCTGCGGTAAAGTGACGTGACTTTCATCAACGACTAAAAGATAATCTTTGGGGAAATAGTCCATTAAACAATATGGCTTTTCTCTTTCTTTACGACCATCAATATAGCGGGCATAGTTTTCAATACCCGGACACATGCCAAACTCTTGTAATGAATCAACGTCTTGGCGAGTACGGAACTCTAACCGTTGTGATTCAAGTAATTTCCCGTTATCAGCGAAATAATTTAGACGATCGACAAGGTCTTTTAAAATATGGGGGATTGCCCGGTTTATTCTTTCTCTTGAAGATGCATGGGCGTAAGCTGGGAAAACTGGATATGTATTAAAAGTTTTACCGACTTCACCGGTTAAAGCATCCACTTCCCGGATTTTTTCGATTACATCATCAAACGTATCAATTTGAATAACATATTGGTCACTAATTGGCGGCATGATTTCAATTACGTCACCTTTTACCCGGAAAGTGCCAGGTTTTAGTTCAAAATCATTACGGGTATATTGCGCATCAATTAGTTTTACTAAAAATTCATTATGGTTAATTTTTTCACCAGCAACGATATTAAAAGCCAGTTTACTATATTCTTCGGGATCGCTTAAGCCATAAATTGAAGCAACACTAGCGACGATAATTGTATCGTTTCTTTCGAGTAAACTATTAATCGCTGCCGTCCGAAGCATTTCAATTTCTTGATTCATAACTGCTTCTTTTTCAATATACATATCACGGGCAACAACATACGCTTCTGGTTGATAAAAATCAAAGTTAGAAACAAAATATTCAACACGGTTATGAGGGAATAATGCTTTGAATTCAGCGTATAATTGACCTGCCAATGTCTTATTATGGACTAAAACAAGGGTTGGTTTTTGCACTTTTTGAATAACATTCGCAATAGTAAAAGTTTTTCCGGTTCCGGTTGCACCTAAAAGGACTTGGTGTTTATCGCCGCGATTAATACCTTCTACAAGTTCTTTAATAGCGGTTGGTTGATCACCAGTCGGGGTAAAATTGGTTTCAATTTGAAATCTATGATTACTCTTCATCTTTTCTCTTCCGATTCACTAATCCTTCTTTATGTTGCACAAGGTTATTGAAACCTTCACCAAGCACGGTTGCCGTTTGTTGAATCATGACAAAGGCATCTTTATCAATCTGAGCGATGCCGTTTACAAATTTGGCATATTCACTCCGGTCAAAAGTAACAATAATCATCATATATTCATCTTTTTCATAACCGCCATAGATCGGACTTAAGGTTGATCCACGATCAGTTTTAGTTTGAATCCATGTATTAATTTCTTCACTTTTTGTCTGGCTAATAATATAAGCAGTCAGGGCATGTGACTTCCCGCTGAACACAAATTCAAGGGTAATAGCAAAGACAAAAGCGCTAATAATCCCGATCAGTGAGAGGATAATATCACCGACCACAAATAGACCAATTGCGACAATTAAACCATCAATTAAAAAAGCTAGGACTGAATGACTAATATGTAAGTATTTATTTACAATAACGACAATAATATCTACACCACCAGTAGAACCGCCACCAAGGAAAGTTAAAGCAACACCAACCCCAGCAAACACACCGCCAAAGATTCCAGCAATTAGTTTTGTGGCGGTATCGGCTCCGGCACCAAACAATGTTTCAGTATGGGTGACAACACCGGGTAAACGCATAAGTAAAATTAAAGTAAGTGGATAGACTAATGAACTTACAAGCGATTTAATAGTAAAACGCCAACCAAGAAACAAAAGACTAATAGTAAAAAATACCCAAACTAAACTTAAAACGACTAAGTCAGGATCAAAACCGAATAGCTGTTTGCCAATGATCCCAAGACCACCAAGTCCTCCGGTATTAAGCATCGCTGGTAAAAGAAAGATACCAGTGCCAACCGCTAATAAGATTGAACCGATAATGACAAAAGTATAGTTTTTTATAATAATCTTTATTTTTGGTTTGAATAAATCCTTAAACTTTCCCATTTTCTTTAGCCTCCATTTCAAGATACTTATACATAAATTCATTGAGATTGCCGTCCATTACTTTAGCAACATCTCCAACTTGATAATCAGTGCGATGGTCTTTAATCATCGTATAGGGAGCAAATACATAAGAACGAATTTGGCTGCCCCATTCAATGTTTTTCTTTTCCCCTTGAATAGCATCAATCTTCGCTCTTTGTCTTTCTAACTCCAGTTGATACAATTCACTTCTTAACATTTGCATGGCAATTTCTTTGTTTGATAATTGACTTCGTTCAACTTGGCAGGCAACAACAATTCCAGTCGGAATATGGGTGATTCGTACTGCAGTTTCCACTTTATTTACGTTTTGACCACCGGCGCCACCACTTCGATAAGTGTCAATCCTTAGGTCGTTTTCATTAATTTCAATCGAATTTGACTCATTAAAAACTGGAATAACATTGACGCTTGCAAATGATGTGTGTCTTCTTTTATTTGTGTCAAAAGGAGAAATACGCACAAGCCGATGTACGCCCTTCTCACTTCGTAAATGACCATAGGTATTATTTCCTTCAATAATTAAAGTAACACTTTTAATTCCGGCTTCATTCCCGGCTTGGTAGTCGACAACTTTAACAGTAAAATCATTAAGTTCCGCGAAACGAACGTACATGTTATATAGCATAAATGCCCAGTCATGAGATTCAGTTCCTCCGGCTCCAGCATGGATATTTATGATGGCATCATTAGCGTCATATTCACCACTGAAAAGTAGGAGGTGTACTAATGATTCACCCGCGTTTTGCGCATTATCTATCTCGATATTAAGTAATTCTAAACTTTCGGAATCCTCAGCAAAAACGGGGTCTTTTATCAATTCTTCGGCCGAAAGTACTGTGTTTTCAACTTGAAAATAGATGTCATGCTTTTCTTTTAGACCATTAAGTTTTTTAAATACATACTTGGCGTTATTTTGGTCATTCCAAAAATCGGCACCATCTACTTCATTTGATAATATTTGAATTTGCGATACTAAATGAGCAACATCAAAGAGAGTCACTAAGTTTACCTAGTAATCGTTTCAATTCATGTACTTTACTAAGGATAACTTTGTACTCCATTATTTATTTTCTGGTTCCTTTTCTTCTTGTTTTTTAAGATCTTCGATTGGAACTTCTTTTGGTTCTTCTTCCACTGGCGGGGCAACATTTATTTTAGCGTTAAGCAAGTTTAAAACTGTTTCAACAGCAATGATGTCCATTGCTTCACCAAAGAGGGAATAACCTTCATTAACGTAATCTTGTAATGGGTTAGTGTTCGCGTAACTCCGTAAATGGATACCTTCACGTAAGTGAGCCATCGTATCAATATGTTTTGTCCAGTTCCGGTCAATCGCTCTTAAGGTAATTTCTCTTTCAACCTTATCAGCGAGTTCATCGCCCCATTCCTTACGGCGGACTTGATAACGACGGTACATTAAAATCATTAAATCTTCAGCAATTTCATCAACGGGTGATTCATCATATGCCGCCACTTTAATAGATCCTTCTGGTAAATAATTTGGTTCCATTACTCGTTTTAGTAATTCCCCACTGACAAGATGATCTTTACTTGTTTCGGGAATCGCTTTTTTGGCAAGGAAGACGGCTGCAAGATTAAATTGTTCTTGCACTAAGTCTTTAATATCTCCGGCATACATGATACTATCGCGTTTTTTATAAACGACGCCACGTTGTTTAGCTAAAACATCATCATATTCAAGAAGGTTTTTCCGTGTATCAAAGTTTTGTCCTTCAATTCGTTTTTGCGCGCCGGTTATGGCGTTGGTAAACATTTTATTCTCAAGGACATCACTGCCCATTTTATCAACTAAGGAGTGCATCATGTCACTAGCAAATCGCCGCATTAGTAAATCATCAAAAGAGACATAGAATCTAGAAAATCCAGGATCCCCTTGTCGACCACTCCGACCACGTAATTGATTATCAATCCGGCGAGCTTCATGGCGTTCGGTTCCTAAAACCGCTAGACCACCTAAGGCTTTAATTTCATCACTAATCTTAATATCCGTACCACGACCAGCCATGTTAGTGGCAATCGTAATTTGTCCTTTGTTTCCGGCTAAAGCAACAATTTCGGCCTCACGGGCATGGTTTTTAGCGTTTAACACTTCGTGTTTTAAACCATTCGCTGTTAGTAATTCACTTATTTCTTCACTTGATTCAACACTGCTTGTCCCAATAAGAATTGGTTGACCTTTTTCATGTCTTTCTTTAACTTCAGCGACAAGGGCATTTAACTTATCTTCTTTTTTGGCATAAACACGGTCGACTGCGTCTTCGCGGATTACCGGTCTATTCGTTGGAATTTGAATTACCCGCATATTATAAATTTTGCGGAACTCTTCTTCTTCCGTTTTGGCGGTACCAGTCATCCCACTTAATTTGGTATAAAGTCTAAAGAAGTTTTGGTAAGTGATGGTCGCCATCGTTACTGTTTCTTCTTTAATATTCACATTTTCTTTGGCTTGGATTGCTTGGTGTAAGCCGTCACTATATTCACGTCCTGGCATCATCCGACCAGTGAATTGGTCGATTAACTGAATTTCCCGGTTAGCGTCAACCATATATTCAACATCACGCGTCATAACATAATTTGCTTTTAAGGCATTATGAATACGGTGCACTAAGTCATTATATTGTGGGTCATAAATGTTATTAACCCCAAACATTCTTTCCGCGAGTTTATTACCTTCATCGGTCAAATTAGCGGTTTTTGTCTTGATATCCACGACAAAATGCTTGTCTTTTCGTAAAGTCTTCACAAAACGATCGGCGACATTGTAACTTGAGGCGGTAACTTTTGAACCACCAGAAATAATAAGTGGGGTTCTAGATTCGTCAATTAAAATGGAGTCAGCTTCGTCAATAACT
>CALAWM010000151.1 GCA_937895315.1 uncultured Caryophanales bacterium
ATGGCGATATCACGGTCGCGTGATTGGACGTAGTTACTAACTTTGTTATCAATAATCAAACTTCCGCTTGATATTTCTTCAAGTCCGGCAATCATTCGTAAGGTTGTGGTTTTACCACATCCTGAAGGACCCACTAAAGCGACAAAGTCTTGACGATTTACATCTAAATGAAAGTTAAAGACGGCCTGGACACCATTGGGATAGACTTTATTAACATCAATAAGTTGCAAAAACGGGTTATTTTCGTTTTTAACTTCAATGTTACTATTTTCAATTTTTTCTTTCATATTACCGTCCTTTCGATCCTGTAAAGGCGACACCTTCAATAATTTTACTTTGTGCGAATAGGTAGACTATTAAGATGGGAAGCATAGCAATGACGGCACTGGCCAGGGCAATCGTAATTGCTTCATAACTTTCACTATTATCACTAATAACTCTTAAGCCATAGGCAAGGGTCCATGTTGAGCGCGGGGCATTACCAATTATTAGTTGCGCCCATTGGACATCATTCCATGCTCCTAAGAAGCCAAATAAACCTTGAACAAATAAAACACTTTTACCAAGTGGTAACACGACTCTTCGATAAATTTGGAAATTGGTCGCACCATCCATCCGAGCATTTTCCACGAGGTCTTTAGGAATACCTAAGAAAAACTGACGAATGAGAAATACCCCATAGACACTTGCAAAACTAGGAATTATTAACCCAAGGAGCGACTTATACACTCCTAAAATATTCATATTAATTAGTTGCGGGGTAATGGTCACTATCCCCGGAACAGTCATCGAAACAATAATAAGGTTAAATAAAATCTTACTATATTTAAATTCAAGGAAAACGAAAGCATAACTTGCTAAAGAGGCAATTAATAAAGAAATTAAAGTCCCCGCGATCGCAACGACAAAGGAATTTAATATCCAGTTCCAAATCGGAAACCATTCGTTGGCGTTACTCGCCACAAATTCCGTTTTCGAAAATAATTCTCGATACCCATCAAAAGTAAAGGCCGACCA
>CALAWM010000152.1 GCA_937895315.1 uncultured Caryophanales bacterium
CCAACATCTGCCCCGATTAATATTTCTAACAGTTGTTCATAATAATCTTCCGTTACTTTTTCATATTTTTTAGCAAGGCGTTTTAGTTTACTTGAAAAATTCGCGTGACTTTTTTCTAGTCCGACGACATATTTATCAGTCGTTTCATTTTTCTTGCCGCTGAATTTCTTTTTTAAAAAGGATATTAAACCCATCTATCTTGCAACCTTTTCTAATGCATTCTTGGCCGCATTTTGTTCGGCTTCTTTATTATTTGCCCCATATCCCTTACCAAGGATAATACCGTCATAACTGACCGTAGATACGAAAGCTTTTTCTTTATCTAATCCACTCGGAATCGTTTCATATTGCGGCAGTCCTCTTTTATCGGCTTGAATAAACTCTTGGAGCGTGCTAATAAAATCAAAGATTTGGTTAAAATCATATTCTTTAATTGCTTCGCCGACTAAGTCATATATAAACGTTGCTGTTTTTTCCATTCCTTGATCTAAATACATTGCCCCAATTAAGGCTTCAAAGACATCTTCAAAGTATTTATCATTACTCATCAAATCTTGGGGAGTTATGGATTTCCCAGTCCGAATATATTTTTCTAATTCTAACTTGCGACCTAAACTTGAAACACTGTGACTTCGCACAAAGTTTTTGCGCATGTTAGTTAATTCGCCTTGTCTTTTATAAGGATAACTTTTAAAAATCGCGCTTGTAATGACGAAATTTAAAATTGAGTCTCCTAAAAATTCCAGTCGTTCATAATCTTCGGCCTTTTCTTCTTTTGTTTTATAACTAGAGTGAGTTAAGGCCGTTAAATATAAACGTTCACTTTTAGGTGTAATCCCAAGACTAATAAATAGATTATTAAGCTTCGACATCTTGCATCCCTTTTCTAACTTCATTTACAATATCGGCTTTGGCCATTTTATAGGCGACGACTAAAGCACTATAAAAGCCACGGGGATCACTATTACCGTGGGCTTTAACCACAACATTATTTACGCCGATAAGGATTGCCCCGCCAGTATTTTTATAATCAAATGTTTCGGTCATTTCATTAAACCCTTTACGGGCAAAAATATAACCAATCTTACTAAATAAATTACGCTTAAAGGCTTTCTTAATTCCGCCACTCAAAGTTTTAGCAGTCCCTTCAATTGATTTAAGCAAAATGTTTCCGGTATAGCCATCAGCCACAACAACATCGGCATCACCTGACATTACTTCACGAGCTTCGATATTACCTAAGAAATTAGGAACATTTTTTTCACGAATTAATTTATTAGCTTCCACGACAACCGGGATACCTTTCGAATCTTCGGTACCGTTACTTAATAAGTATGTACGAGGATTTTCAACATTTAAGGCCGCTTTTGCATAGAATTGACCCATTAAAGCGAATTGATAAAGGTGTTTTGCAGTGTTTTCATTACTCGCACCAATATCAAGAATTGCCACTTGCTTCCCTTTGATTTTGGTTGGGAATGGGGCAAGGATGGCTGCTCTTTCCACCCCTTCGACTAGTTTTAGTTTTAAGGTTGCCGCACTTAAAAAGGGTCCGGTTCCGCCAGCGCTAACAATGGCATCTGCCTTTTCATCTAAGACAACATTAATCGCTTTTAATAATGATGATTCCCGGGCTCTTAATACTTCTAAAGGCGTAGCGTCAACTGCGACTTCATCGCGGGCATCAATCAGGGTGGCAACGCCTTCAAGTTCTTGTAAAACTTCAATTTTACCAACCGCAAAAAGTTCGACATCAGGATAGTCTTTATGGAAATTAATTACAGCCGGAATCGTTGCTTTAACGCCATGATCGCCGCCCATCATTTCAATTACTAAACGCATATTTGTTACTCCTTTTTATAAAAATAACCTAAGTTATTTTACCATAAAGCACTACTTATACATAGTTAAGGCTTTTAAGGTTAATTCTTGAATAATTAAAAGATGCCGAAAGAAGGCATAAAATATTAAAAATAATGCTAACCAATCGTCTTTTTTACATCATTTAAATATGTTTGATAATCAGGCTCATCTGGATTATTGATGATGTCTAAAGCATCAACTTTAATCTTTTGAATTAAATCTAAGTCTTTAATGACATTCAAATAGAGAAAACTAGGCATCCCGCTTTGTTTTTCACCAATTAATTCTCCAGGACCACGCAGGGTTAAATCTAATTCCGCAATTTTAAAGCCATTATCTTCTTTGGCAAATTCGGTTAGTTTGGTGTTATCTTCTTCATCACTCACAAGAAGAAGTGTCGCCATTTTCCCGTCTCGCCCAATTCTGCCCCGTAATTGGTGGAGCGAAGATAGACCAAAACTTTGCGGTTCATAAATTATCATTAATCCCGCGGTCTTTACGTCAATCCCTACTTCCACGACTGAAGTAGCAATTAAAATCGGCGTTGATCCATTTTTAAATGTATTAAGTGATTCTTCTTTTTCTTCACTCGTCATTTGGCCGTGGAGCAAGGCTACTTTATCATCAAAATATTTGGTGTATGTTTCATGAAGACTCATAACATTTGTTTTTTCGCCATATGTAATCTTAGGTGCAATAATATAGACTTGTCTTCCGGCATTTAATGTTTCTTCAATTCTTTTCACTATTGTTTTAATTGGAAACTTATCAACTTCAGTCGTTACTTTCCGGCCACTATGCGGAAAACTTTCAATCGTTGATAAATCCATATCACTATAGATGACACTTGCTAATGTCTGCGGAATTGGCGTCGCACTTAAAAGTAATAAATCCGCCTTTTCGCCTTTATTTAATAAAGTCTCCCGTTGGTTAACGCCAAACTTATGTTGCTCATCAATAATAACGAGTTCAAGTTTCGGATAAGTTACGTCTTCACTAAATAAAGCATGAGTGCCAACGACAATATCGACTTTTCCTTGCTGAATATCTTCTTTAATTCTTTGTTTTTCACTTTCTTTGAGGGCACCAATTAGTAATTCAATCCGTAAATTGAAAGCCTTAAAGAAGGATAATAAAGATTCATAATGTTGTTTAGCAAGACTTTCGGTCGGGGCTAAAAGCACACCCTGGGCGTTTCTTAAATAATTAATGTAAAGGGCAACGAAAGCGACCACTGTTTTGCCGCTACCAACGTCCCCTTGCAGGAGACGATACATCAGCGTTTCCTTATTCATGTCGTAACCTATTTCCCGGATGGCCGCTAATTGGTCTTTAGTTAAGGTAAAAGGTAACTTCCGGACAAATTCATTCGCCGCTTTTAAATCAATAATCGTCTTCTTCGTGTTGATTAAAACACTATTCGTACGTTTAATAAGTAAAAGCTTTAAAAAGTAGGCTAATCCTTCTTCATACTTCAAAGCTTTTAGTCCATTAAAAACTTGATCAAAGGAAAGTGGGTGATGAACGTACATTAAGGCATTATTTAAAGAAACTAAGTCGTTTTTGCGGCGTATTGCCTCTGGAACACTTGATTGGACATTCTCTAATTTAAGCCCTTTTTGCACGATTTTAATAAACTCATGATTGCCGACATCGCTTGGTAAAGAATAAAGCGGAACAATTTGTTCATCACTTCGTAAGACACGGGGAAAGAGTTTAATAAGGCTAATTTCATTCTTTTTTAAGTTAATTGTGCCAAATACGGTTATTTCCGTGCCAACATTGACGACATTTAAAATATAACGTTGATTATAGGCAACAATGCTATAAGGTATATTATTCTTACTTACCGCACTAAAACGAATGATCGTTACTTTCGGAGTTCTTATAATAACGGGAGCACTTGTCGCTTTTAAGAAAAGGACAACCTTTTCGTTAGTGTTAACATTAAATTCTTCACTATATCTTAAATCTAGATAACGGTTTGGTAAATGAAAAATGACATCCTTAAATGTGTGGATGTCATATTTACTTAATGCGTCATTTATCCGGGCAGAACCGCTTAGTTTAGCCACGAAATTACTCTCTATTCTACTCCAACAATAAAGGAGTACACTGGTTGACCGCCGTTAACGAGTTCAAAGTCAACTTTCGGATAAATTGATTCAAATTCTTCAAGCAGTTCATTAGCGTGATCTTCTTGAACATCTTCACCAAAAATTAAAGTGACAATGCCGGTTAATTCATTAATCATTGACCGTAATAATTCACGTAATGCTTCATCTTTATCTTTCACAGAACAAAGAATTGATTTTCCTTGTAAAGCCATATAGAAATCTTTTTTAACTTTCACGCCTTCAATCGTTGTATCTTTAATTGCAAAGGTCACTTGACCAGTTTCGACACTATCAAGCGCTTCGCTCATCATTTCAAAGTTATCTTCGGCCGGAACTTCAGGATTAAAGGTCATTGCGGCTACTAAACCTTGGGGAATTGTTTTACTAGGAATCACAAAGACTTTAATTTGTCCTTCATCATTTACAACTTCAGCGGCTTGGCTGGCGGCTAAAATAATGTTGCTATTGTTAGGTAATAAATATACGGTTCTCGCTTTGACTTTTTTAATAGCTTCCACAAAGTCTTCCGTTGATGGATTCATGGTTTGTCCGCCCTTAACGACGTGATCAACACGGTATTCTTTAAATAATGCTTCAAGGCCGTCCCCGCTTGCGGTACTAATTAAACCATAATCCTTTAATGCCGCCGCACTAAGGGTATCACTTGTAACTTTATGTTCCA
The DNA here is from genome assembly GCA_937895315.1 of uncultured Caryophanales bacterium. GTDB lineage: Bacteria > Bacillota_I > Bacilli_A > RFN20 > CAG-826 > UBA1361. The sequence goes on from CALAWM010000152.1 coordinate 4,663, forward strand.
CGAAATCTTCACCATGACTATGACTTAAGGCATCATGTTGTTCGGTCATATTTTCAATTTTAAGTGTAATAAATTCACCAAATTGTTGAGCGTAATTTAAGGTTGTCCCGGGTCTTAAGGTGTGAATATGGACTTTTAAGATATCTTCATCACGCACCATGACAATCGAATAACCTTGGGAATTTAAGACACTGGCAAAACGTTTTTCATTAAATGTTTTCTTAACGTCTTCACCGCCACCGATGCGGAGAATAAATTCAGTACAGTAACCATATTCTTCTTCACCTTCGATTTTTGCGCCGGCCATTTGGAAACTAGGGGTCACTTCGGTTGCTGT
>CALAWM010000153.1 GCA_937895315.1 uncultured Caryophanales bacterium
CTTTCCCTACACGACGCTCTTCCGATCTCTGTTTCACTAGTTTTATCTTGTTTATCAACGTCGATAACTTGTTTAACGCCAGTTTTTAAGGTGACAAGGTTGGCAAGTTTTTGCGGAATCGTTGCACTAAAGAGTTGCACAGTCTTTGCATCAATAACATTTAATGCTTCGGATATTACGTCATAAAAGCCTGAATCTAAGAGCATATCTCCTTCATCAAGGATAACGGTATGGACCGTTTTAAAACTTGTAACATCTTCATTAATCAATAAATCTTTAAAACGTCCCGGGGTGGCAATTAATAAAGCTGGTTTATTTCCTAAACGTTCCTTATTACGACTTTTTTCAAGACCACCGGCCAGTAATAACACATCAATATTATGATATTCTTTATTAATTTCTTGCGTAAAATCATATATTTGGCGGGCAAGTTCGCGGGTTGGGGCTAAAATAACGGCTTGTATACCATCATCCTTATTAAGTCTATTTAATAAAGGGATTAGAAAACTATGAGTTTTTCCGCTTCCCGTCTTCGCTTTGACAATTAACGAATCGCCTTTTAATGCCAGGGGAATAATAGCCGCCTGGACTTCACTCATTTTTAAATAGCCATGTTTATTTAAGACATTTATTAATGATTTATCAATATTATACTTTCCAAAATCCATACTATTTCCTCCTTATATTTACTATATAACTACTAATTTATAACTATTAAATTACTTTTGACCGCTTTTAACGACTTTTGGCGGGAATTCATGCAAGATACTAATTACTTCCAGTATTGGGTCAATATCTAGCAAGACTTCTTTCATTTTCGTAAGGAATATGTTCTCAATTTCATGCGGTAAATCTAAATAGTTATAACCGGCATTTAGAATATCACGCCGGACATGATGCGGTGCATCGCCACTGATATAAAGATCATAACCTTCCTTTTGCGCTTGATTCCAGGCGCGACTTCCGCCGCCACCAATTATAGCAACAGTGTTCACTTCTTCTTTACCGCCTTGCACTAAAAGACCATAAGATGCATTTAATTTGTC
>CALAWM010000154.1 GCA_937895315.1 uncultured Caryophanales bacterium
GACTTAAGCGATTACCAAGATATTCATCCATCATATCGGGATGGGCGTCAATATGGATTAAAACTGGAATTTTATTTTCGCGTTTAGCAAACGATAAAAAGGCTTTAAAAAGCGGAATATTGACACTATGATCGCCGCCGACAAATAAACTTAAGGCATTTTTGCGAATTAAAGTGGTAATTTCTTTTTCGACACGGTGGAAGTAAGTCGCTATCGCTTCATTTTCGAATTGGTTAATATCCCCATAATCAAAAAGGCGGACTTTATCTAATAATTTCGCGTCTTTAGTCACTCCGGGAATATTATTACTAAGCGCACGTAAAAAGGCGGGGGCATAACTTGTCCCACTCCCTAAACTTGCATTTTTATCAAAGGGAATACCGGCCAAAATGATATTAGCTTTTTCAAGGGTCGTCTTCTTAATATCTCTAAAGGTTTCTTTCATTTTCATTACCTCGTAATTATAATAACGAATAATTAAGAAAAGTGTATACAAAATAAGTTTTTATATATAAATATAGTGTTTTTATCGTCGTTTATTAAAGAAAAACACCCCCAGTATTGGAGGTGTTCTTATAAATTTTTAGAAGTCTATTTATTATCGAGTCGACTATTAGCGGCAATGATGCCAGGAAGTAAGTTTTGCGGTACTTCTTGATAACTATCAAATTCACTATTAAAGTAACCACTACCTTGACTTAAGACTCGTAATTTAATGGCGTAATCGAGTAATTCAGCTTCCGGGACTAAGGCAACAATTTCTTGGATGCCGTAGCCTTTTTCGTCCATACTTAAGACCCGGGCTCGGCGTTGATTTAAGTCATTCATAATGTTTCCGGTCCATTCGTTAGTGACGTTAACACTAATCTTGCGGATTGGTTCAAGAAGCGTTGGTGAACATTTCATATAGGCTTCTTTATAAGCAAGAATCGCCGCCATTCTAAAAGCTTGCTCGTTACTATCAACACTGTGGTATTTACCGTCAAATAATACACCTTTTAAGCCAATGACAGGGAAGCCAGCAAGTAAGCCTTGTTGGACACTTTCAAAGAAGCCTTTTTCAACGGCTGGGTGGTAGTTTTTCGGAACTGTTCCGCCAAATATTTCTTCAGTGAAGACGTTTTCATCAGTGCCGCTTGGTAAAAAGCGCATTTCGACCACACCATAGAAGCCACTTCCGCCTGACTGTTTAACATAACGGCCGACGGCACTTGCTTCTTTCTTGACTGTTTCACGATAAATGACTTGTTGTGGATCAGTGACCGCTTCAAAACCAAAACTATTTTTCACTTTTTCAAGGATGTAATTTAAGTGCGAATCACTAAGTCCACCGAGTAATAGTTGCTTGGTTTCCGGAACCCGAACTATTTCGATTGTTGGATCTTCAGCCGCAACTTTATATAAGGACTGAATAAGTTTTTCATCATCTTTACCGGTTTTACTCCGGACTGCGCGCCGATAGACAATCGTGGGGTACTTGGCTTTAGGATAGACGATGACATTATTTTTATCACATAATGTGTGCCCGGTCGTGACGTTATCAAGTTTCGCTAAAGCAATAATATCCCCGCTGATCGCTTTGGTGATTGGCGTTTGTTTTTGCCCAAGTAAACTAAACATTTGACTCACTTTAAAGGAGTTATTTAATTCGGGGACGTAT
>CALAWM010000155.1 GCA_937895315.1 uncultured Caryophanales bacterium
ACTTCTGGACCATTTTCGAGACCAATATATTCTAAATTTGGTTTAAAGTTATACATCCCTTCCCGCGCATAAATATAATAACTATTACCGACCGAAAACGAATTATTAATGCGGTCATGACTATGAAGCTGAATAACATTCGTGCCATCACTAAATAAGGCAACGGCATTTTCAACTTTAGTGAGATACTTTAAATTAAATTTGTAGATATTTTCGCTCCAATTAATCCCTTTAGTGTTAAAAGGGGTATTTTTAACGCGGTTTAATGATTCGGCAATTGACAATCCATCTTTGGCAAATACTTTGTAATCATAATCAAGGGTAATTCCTTCTTGATATGCGACTTTACCTTGACCGACCATATCAATTTCTGGTTCATCATTATATAATCCAAGATAGCCTTGAAACTTATATACTTGCTGTTTATCTTTATAGTCTTTAATGAGGCTATATTGCGAATAATCCATGTTGACAGTGATATGGCCAGTTTCATTAGCGACAAAAGCTTTATAACGGTTATTGTAGCCACTTTGCGTCGTAATATAATCTTGTAATGTTAATAACTGGGCGGTAAAAGTCATAAAGACATCACTTTTATAAACCCCTTTTTCATTACGTAAACTTACGTAACTTTTTGCCAATGCACTTGCTTCACTTAGACTTGTAATTGTTATTTCTTCACTTGATTCTTCACTACTTTCTTCGCTAGTATTTGTGTCACTAGTTGGCGTTTCACTTGTTACTTCATCAACGCTTGTCCCTTCATCAATACTTTGATCTTCACTCGTCGTAATACTAGGTTCATTACTTGCATCACTATTTAAACTAGGAGCGTTGCACCCCACAAGCAGCATTAATAAACTTAATGTAAATAATTTCTTTTTCATCAATTAGTCCTCTTTTAACGTATTGGTTCCCATTATACACAATAAGGCGCGAAGAATAAAAGCATATAAGAAAAACTCCCATCTATAATGGGAGTGTATATTTAAGGTGGGGAATCTGTCATCTTACAAGTTGGAGCACTTTGGTGTTATTCACTAAGTTGCTGCCGGGTTTTAGGGCTTGTCCCTCGCCGGTCTCTTGATGGCCTGCATTATAATAACACACTAGATTTAGATAGCAAGAAATATCCCTTACAAAATAAATAATTTAAATATATGGTTTTAATTCATTCGCGATTACTTGATAGCCAAGACCGGAGATATGTAAGCCTTCTAAAGTATATTCTTTCTTTAACCGTCCTTTATGATCAATAAGTTTTTGATGGACATCAATGTATTTAATACCTTTATCTTTACATAATTCCTGAAGTAGCCGATTTACTTCCATAATTTTCTTATTACTCCGCACGCCACTAATAAAGGGGGAAAGCCACATCTTGTGATGCGAAACCGGGTATAAAGAAATGGCAATAATTTCGACTCCTTCAACTCTTTCTTCAAGGATTTCATATATTTTCATAATATTTTCAATAATCTTTGTAACTTTCACTCTTTTCCCTAAGTCATTGGTGCCGATTTGGACGAATACTTTTCTTGGTTTTAGTTCAATGACATTATCAATACGGTGCAAGACATTTTTGGTAGTATCTCCGGCAATGCCGCGGTTATAAATTGTTTCTTTGGGGAAAAAGTCTTGAAGCGGGAAAAAATCGGTA
>CALAWM010000156.1 GCA_937895315.1 uncultured Caryophanales bacterium
ATCAAACTAAAACCCGATGTTATTCACATTCATGATTACCATGCCGGAATCATTCCGCCATGGTAATCATGAATGTGAATAACATCGGGTTTTAGTTTGATGGTTTGCAGCATATTACGGACGGCGACACTAAAGAATGCAAAGCGTTCAGTATCATCTTCATAACCATAAAATCCATCACGGCCAAAATAATATTCATTTTCGACTAAATAGAAAGTAATACCATCAATAAAGGTTTTATATATTTTGGCATTTTGAAAGCGCCAACCAAGCGGCACTTGGACATTGGCAAGGAAACGAATTTCTTGATCAGGGAAACGACGAATATTGCCGTAAAATGGCATTACAACACTTACTTCCTCGCCGCTGATTGCTAATTCTTTCGATAATGAATAAACAACATCGGCTAAACCACCCGTTTTCGCTAACGGGGCACTTTCACTCGCAACCATTAAAATTTTCATTATACTTTATCTCCTTTCCGGACATATAAGATATCAGTCGGGGTTCCACTTAATTCGGTCGCAATCGCAATGTCGGCCGATTTATCAATAATTGCGTAAGATATTGTCTTATTGCGGCGAATAATCGAGTCAGTAAAAATAATCGTGTTTTCGACAACGGCTCCTTCTTCAATTTTGACATTCCGGGAAATAATTGCATTTTTAATCGTCCCCGCAATTAAAGACCCATTGGCGATAAAGGCGTTATTGACTCTAGCACTTGCTTCATATTTTGCCGGCGGGGTATCGTGGGTGACCGTATAGATTGGCCAATTAGGAATAAATAGTTGACGCCGGACTTTATAGTTAAGTAACTCAAAACTATAGTCAAAATAATGTTGGTAACTATCCATCGAGCGGACGTAACCATCATACTTATATGTATCAACCCGTAAGCCATTCATTGCTTGGTAAGCGACAATATCACTTAAAGTGTAGAAAGAACTAATCTTTTGTGCTTCTTCAATTAAATATTTGAATGTTTCTTTATTAAAAATATAGATTTCTAATGCGATGAGCCGTTCATTTTTCTCACCTTTATTACGGGTGAAATTAATAACTTGACCGTCACTATTTAATTCATAAATACCGCGCCCAATAAATTCGGTCTTGGCGTTATTAACATATTGATAAACGGCGGTAACTGGCGATTTATGGGCGATATGTTGTTTTAGAATTGGGCGGAAGTCAAGCGGTAAAATAAAGTAACTTGGCGCGACAACAACATAATCAGGATCAGTTTGATCTAAAATCCAGTCATTGAAGCAAATGTTGGCAATATCGGTATTATACCGCGGTCCAGCTTTACTGCCCCCTTCATTATAGGCAACAATTTCCATGCCAATTTTGGTGTTGATATTAAAGGTATTACGACTTCCTAAATGTTTTAAGACTGAATGCGGATGGGAGTCAACTAAAGTTGCAACCCGGTCAAAACCACTATTGGAGAAATTACTCAGCATAAAGTCCATGAAGGCATAACGCCCTAAGAAACTAACGACCGC
>CALAWM010000157.1 GCA_937895315.1 uncultured Caryophanales bacterium
CTTGTTAGTTCTAAACGATCACTAAAGAACGTATAAAGCGCATTTTTCAGCGCTTCAACATCCACGCCCTCACCAAGTGGGGCAGCAGGGATGATTTTAGATTTAGCAATTGTATAACTGCCACTTGCGTCCATTGTTTCAATGAAAACACGGGCGAGTGGTTCAAATTGGACCGTAATATGGTGTGGACGTTCCCGCACTTTGGTTAAGCGAGCGAGGACACCGAAAGGATAGATATCATCTAGCGTAGGATTATTAATGGTAAAAACCCGTTGGGTAGCGACAATAATGAGTTTATCATCTTCATTATTAGCGTAACGAATCGCTTCTACCGTTTGTGGTCGCCCAGCATCAAGATCATCACTTTGGTTAAAAGGAAAATATACTTGGTTGCGGGTAATAATGACCGGTAATTCGTAATGCATGGTTTTCTTACTCATAGCACCTCCATCTCATTACTAATGTAATGTATATATAGTTTTTTAATGTTATTTATTGTTTTCGACTAAGAAATCGATAATCCGCCGTTGACGAATGTCATTTTTAAGGTTTTTAATGTTTTCACCAAGGATTTCGCGGATTTGTTTTTCTTCCATGTTGTACATTTGTGCCATTCTTGCCACTTCAAAGTCAACTTCAGCATCGCTTACTTCAACTTTTTCATTATCAGCGATTTGTTGGGTAATTAAGTAGTTTTGAATGCTAATCCGGGCTTCTTCATGGAAACGATCGTGAATTTCTTCATCAGTTTGGCCGGTGACGGTTTTGTATTGATCCCAAGTCATTCCTTGGCCAGTTACTTCTTGGACTAAACGGTCTTGCATATGGTGACCTTCACTATGAATGATGTCTTCAGCAATTTCAAATTCGGTTGTTTCGCGTAATTTGGCGAGTAATTTTTCAACATACGCACTTCTTTCGCTGGCTTCAGCTTCTTTATTTAATTCATAAAGGACATGAATCCGTAAACTTGCGACATCGCTAACGTTTGGTAAACCTAAACTTGCGGCGAAGGTATCGTCAAGCGTTGGTACACTTTTCGTTTTAACTTCATGAGTGGTGGTTTTAAAGACGGCTTTTTTACCTTTTAGGTTTTCATGGTAATTTTCGGGGAAAGTAACGTGAACATCACGACTTTCACCCGCTTTTACGCCAACAAGCGCATCTTCAAAGCCTGGAATGAATTGGCCACTGCCAAGTTCTAATTCGTGGTTACTAGCTTTGCCACCTTCAAAGGCAACATCATCAACAAAGCCTTCAAAGTCTAAAACGACGGTATCACCAAGGGTGGCAGCTTCGTTTTTAAGCACTAGTTCAGCATTTTGCACTAAATAACTATTGAGTTTATCTTCAACAGCTTTTTCACTAACTTCAACTGGTTCATGACCAATTTCTAAGTCTTTGTAAGCACCTAACTTAACGGTTGGGGCACTAACAATCGTGAAAACTAAGGTTAATTCTTTATCGCTTACTTTGGTAACGTTATAACTTGGTTGCATAACGGGGTAACGACCAGATTCTTGTAAAGCAAAACTAAAGGCATCGTCAAGGATGAGTTTAATGGCTTCATCAAGTTCTTTCGCTGGATCGATTTTGTCTTTTAATAAGTGTTCTGGGGCTTTCCCTTTCCGGAAGCCTTGGACAGTGACTTCACCAGCAAGTTTTTTGAATGCTTTTTGCCGAGCAGCAAGCCATTTTTCGCTTGATACTTCAACTTCTAATTCATAAACGCCAGTTTCTTTGTTTGTTACATTTAATTTCATTTAATATAATTCCTCCATTTATAACCTAAATAGTATACTAAAAAATCGTTGTTATTAATAACAAAAATACTTAATTATGGCGAAATCGTGGAAATAATGACTTAATTATCGGCTTTTTCAAAAAAGTCATCAAAATGATATTTATGAAAGAGAGTATCAAATTCGTTGATGTCAAGATTTTTTTCGTCAAAATACTCCGGTAAGAGGACCGGTCGACCTGATATCATAAGCGCAAATATATTGAAGATTTGACCAAGAAGGAAAACATCTTTTTTCTCATAATTTTGCGGGTAAATTGTAAAAATATGATTCTTCACTAAGTCATTTATGACGGTAGGAAAATTAACATCATCATCAAGGTCACTAATCCTTTTAATTTCGGTAAAAACGGCTTTTTGGGCGGCAGTATTATGCGGAATAAAAAGTTTTGCCGGATTAACTTTTGTAATAACACCAAACTTATTAATTTGCACTATACCATCATGATTATTGGATTTTAAAATATATAAAACATAGGATTTAAGAGATTCAGACGGATGGTTTAATAGGACCTTTTGTAAGATGAAAATATAGGCTTCATCGTAATACTTTTCGACATAAGCTAAAGCACTTAATACGAGGTCATGATTATGACTAAAAAAGCGCCGTTCAATCTCTTTTAAATCGAGTTGACGTTCTTCGACTTTTTCTTTACGTCTTTTTTGGACTTTTTCGCCAAGGGTCGCAATCATTTCATTTGTTTCAAGTGAGAAATAAGGAAAATCTTCATACTGTTTCAAAATATTTAAGGCTTGATCAAGTTCCCCGAGTTCCATCAAAATATCGACATGACCAAAGATCAGTTGTGGGGCATCAAAATTATATAATTCCATTTGATGCTCAGTAATGTAACTAAGGGCAATGTTATATTCACCGATTTGCATAAGTCCTGCTAAATAATAAAACATTAAATACGGATCTTTGGTATTTTTAGTTAATGCTAAAAGCTCCTCAATTTGTTCGTTATCAAAAAGACGTTCTATTTTCTTATACATAATGGGTTTATTTTATCATAGTTAGAGGCGAATAATAGTCTAAAAGGGAAATCTATTTATCGGGCTTAATTTCCGAAATCGCTTCTTCAACCGGTTCAGGGTGATGAGGCACAGGTTCGGGTTTTGGACCAATAATAACGACTTTCTTATCAAGAGTGTATGATTTTGTAATGTAAAGCGAGTATTTGGCAGCTGGTGGGCCAAAGATTTCATAAAGTACCCCAGCCGCAACAATAATGGTTGTAAGCATTAAGGCGTAGTTATCTAAACCGTAACCCTCTAAAATTCTTGAACCTAAAGCGGCGAGCCCTAAACTAACCCCAGCTTGCGGAATAAGGGCGAGTCCAAGGTACTTTTTATTATTATCACTTGAGCGGGCAACAACACTACCAAGCGAAGCACCAGCGTATTTTCCGACGATCCGCGTAATAAAGTAGATAATCCCAACAACACCGATTGAAGCAAGGGCTTGTAATTGGAGGCGCATCCCACTTAAAACAAAGAATAAGGTGAGAATCGGGGGTGAAAAGGCATCAATTTGCCGGAATAGTGATTCATCGGGGGCAATATTGGTGTAAGCCATGCCCATCGCCATAACCCCTAAAAGTGGAGAGATATTTAAAAGTGAAGCTACTCCGCTAAAGCCAAGCATAAAGGCAACCGCGATAATAAGCCGGTTGTCCTTCGTTCTTTTTGGGGGAGTAACGTAATATAAAACTAAACCAAGAATATAGCCCGCAACAATGAGAATTAAGTTATATAAAAGCGGTAAAGCAATTTGACCAAATTCAATCGTGCCGCCACTTGCTCGACCGGTAACAATTGCCATCGCCACACTAAATAAGATTAAAGCAACGGCATTATCAAGGGAAACAACTTGTAAAATCGTATTAACAAAGTCCCCTTTAGCGCCGGTTTGCCGAATCGTCATCATCGTACTTGCCGGAGCGGTTGCACTAGCGATCGCCGCTAAAAGTAAGGCTAATTCCCAATCCATTTCAATGCCAGGGATTAAATTCATAAGCATCATTGCCCCAAAACTAACGGCCATCGCCATTAAACTTTCAAAAAGGGTAATGATTAAGATCTTCGGTCCGCTTTTCTTTAGGATGTCAAATTTGAAGTAACGAACAACGCCAAAAGCAATAAAGGCTAAGGCGATATCGGTAATAAAATCCATCCCAGTTCGTAGTTCTTCTGGAAATAATGGGGTGCCCCCTAAAATGAGGGTCGCGACTGGACCTAAAAGGACCCCAGTCATAATATAAGCGGTAACGTTTGGCAATTTAACAAGTTTCGTCAGACGCGTAAA
>CALAWM010000158.1 GCA_937895315.1 uncultured Caryophanales bacterium
GTCAAGTTTCATCCCTTTCCGGACGAGATTATGTTCGGTGGCAAAATCATTGACAGCCCTTGTTAAACCAGTTCTAAACCCGGTTTCATGGGTCCCACCATCGTGGGTTCTTAAATTATTAACGTAGGAAAGGACGGTTTCGCCATAATCATCACTACAATATTGCATGGCAATTTCCATTTCCATTGGATGGACTAATTTTCCACCATTGGTGAACGTATCTTCAAAATAAATAACGGTCCCTAACGGGGTTTTATTTTGATTAATAATGCCAATATATTCAATTAAGCCATTTTCATAATAAAATTCTTCACTTAAACCCGTTCTTTCATCTTTGACAAGGAATGTAACCTTATTTAAAAGGAAGGCACTTTGTTGTAAATGACTCGTAATCGTATCCCATTTAAATTCTAAGTTACCAAAGATTTTGGCATCGGGCTTAAAGTTAATGACCGTTCCGGTTTTATTGGTGGTGCCAATAACTTCGAGGGGGACGACAACTTTACCGCCATTTTCATAACGGAGGTGATGGACTTTTCCTTCACGGTAAACGATAACATCAAGCCATTCGCTAAGGGCATTTGTCACCGACGCCCCTACCCCGTGAAGCCCGGCACTTGTTTTATAGGTTGATTCACTAAATTTACCACCAGCGTGGAGTTGTGAAAACACTAAATGGACGGCAGGTTGTCCTGTTTGTTTATTGATACCGGTTGGAATACCTCTTCCTTCATCGGCAATTGTAATTGAGCCATTTTTATGCATTGTGACACTGATTTTGTCACCAAATCCACTCATAGCTTCGTCAGTTGCGTTATTTACTACTTCCCAGACTAATTGGTGAAGACCGATAATATTGGTCGCTCCAATATACATTCCGGGACGTTTTCTAACCGCATCGAGTCCTTCTAATACTTGGATCGAGTCAGCGGTATATTGTTCTTGATTTTTCTTATCTACCATTGCATTTGATTCCTTTAGCGCTTACATTTCTTTGTTATTATAACAAATAATCACTTTATTTTATAATCCTTTATTATTCCTTTATACTTTATAGGGAGGGTATTATGGAAACTTTCTTAAATGTATTACTCTACTTCGCCGTTGGGCTTGGTGGCTACTTAATTGGATCGGTAAATAACGCGGTTATTATTAGTAATCTCTTCTTTAAAAAAGATATTCGTGAGTACGGTTCAAAGAATGCTGGAGGTACAAATGCTGGCCGCGTTTTTGGTCGTAAAGTCGGTGCTTTAGTCATGATCCTGGATGTTTTTAAAAGTATTATTTCCTATTGGCTTATTACCCTTATTTTCTTATTTACTAATCTTGGGACCAGGATTGATTATAACGCTGCCTTACACTTTGCGATGATCTTAACTGCCCTTGGCCATTGTTATCCTGTGTTTTATAAATTTAAAGGGGGCAAAGCAGTTAGTGTTGTTGCCGGTTTTGTGGTCGCCACGAATTGGCTTTTGACCCTGGTCGGACTTTTAATTTACTACTTATTACTTAAATGGAAAAGAATTGTGAGTTTAGCCTCAATCTTAACGGCCTCTTCCCTTGTTCTTCTTTCACTATTATTACTTATTGCCCCGTTGCGGCAAATTAGTTTTTATCCCTTAGCGAGTCAAAACTTACATTATTATATTCCGACTTTAATCGGCTTATGTATTCTCTTAATATTAAAGCATCGCACGAATATAGAGCGATTACAAAAGGGAACCGAAAATACGATTACTTGGATAAAATAAGTAATTATACAAACAAAAAAAGAGGGTGTTATGCCCTCTTTTTCTTTTTCTTAGTTATTGTTGGCTCATCCCACGCATGATTTCCCGGACTTGTTTTTCACTTGGTTTCCGGCCCATCATCGTGAGCATTGTGCGAATTTGTTTTTCGTTAATTGGGGGATTTTTCTTTAGTTGATCTTGGAAGATTTTCCGACTAATGAAGAATCCGGCGACCGCACCAACGATAAGTGCAAAAACCGCAAGACCAATTGCTGCCCATAAATCCATTAGGCACGTCCATCATAACTTCCGTCAGTAGTTTTGACTGAAATTACTTCCCCTTCTTCAATGAAAAGTGGGACCCGTAACCGGAGACCAGTTTCGACAACGGCATCCTTGGTGGCGTTAGTAACGGTATTACCTTTGACGCCTGGCGCACATTCCGTGATTTTTAA
>CALAWM010000159.1 GCA_937895315.1 uncultured Caryophanales bacterium
CATGGAGATTACCAACCGCCAAAGCGTAATATTTACGTTTAATTTCATGGTTTTTTAATAATTTAGCAAGTTTATTATGGACTTCATTATTTTTACAAACAATTAATAGCCCACTTGTTTCTTTATCTAAACGGTGGACGATCCCGGGCCGGAATGGTCCGTTGACGTCACTTAAATTCGTGTAACGAGCAATGAGGGCGTTAACTAAAGTATCATCCTTATGGCCATAACTTGGATGAACGACAAGTCCGGCTGGTTTATTAATAACTAATAAATACTCGTCTTCAAAAACAATGTCTAACGTAAAAGAAAAGGGGACGAGGTCATCAGTCGTAACTGGCGCTTCAATAAAGGAAATTTCTTCACCTTCACTTACTTTATAACTTGCTTTCAAAGGCGTCCCAAAAAGCGTCACGTTCCCGCTTTTTATGGCATGTTGGACTTGGGCACGAGGTATCATTAATAATTCGGCAAGTGCGACATCGACTCGTTTCCCAGAATAATTTTCACTAATTATTATCTTCTTCATTGTGTTCTTCTTTTACTTTTTCTTTTGGCTCTTCTTTACTTTCTTCAACCGGTTTAGGCGTTTTCGCGGCCTTAATATCTTCTAGAGCGATGACGATCGCAAAGGCAATAATACCAAGTGTTAAACACATATCGGCGACGTTAAAAATTGGGAAATGGTAACTGCCAAATTGGAAGTGAATGAAATCGACAACCCCCGATGTCCCGGTTAATAATTTATAAAAAGCCCGGTCAATAAAATTTCCAAATGTCCCGGCGATAATGACGGCAAACAAGGCTTTCTTTAACGGGTTTAGTTTGGTGCGGTAATAATAACGGGCAACGATAATTGCACCACCAACGACAGCACTGATAACGGCTAAAAGAGCCATATTACCGGATAAAATGCTCCAGGCAGCCCCGGTATTACGAACATAGGTTAAATGGAGAAAGTTTGGAATTAAGGTTATATTCCACATTGCTTTTAAAGCCCAGACTTTTGTTAATTGATCAAGGAGTAAAAGCGGAATAATAAGCCATAACCATGACTTATAAAATTTAACCATTAAATCTTTAAATTTATTCATAATCCTTTACCACATTTGCGCAACGTTCACACACATGATGTTCCTTTACACTTACTAGTGTATCATGATAATTCCAACACCGTGGGCATTTTTCGCCTTGATGTTTGGTAACACTTAAACCATCACCAAGTTTTACTTCACTAACGATAAATAAGCGGGCAAGTTCGTCTTTTGCTAATGCTTTAACATTATCTTCCAAATTGGTGTCTTCTTTATTTAATACTAAAAGGGCTTCTTGACTACTACCAAGGACACCGTCTTTCCGTTTAGCTTCTAAAACTTGGTAAGCACTTGCCCGAACATCGAGTAATTTTTCAAGACTTAATAATTTTGCTTCATCAAGTTTTTTCACCCGTGGCATCATTAAAAGATGGACACTTGGTAACCGGTCAACAACCGGTAAGAAAGTATAAATTTCTTCAGCAGTGAAGGCTAAAACCGGAGCGATAAGCGGTAATAAGGTTGTGCTAATCTTGTATAAGGTCCGCACTGCACTAAGTCGTCGTTCGCCATCTTCTTTTTCGCAGTATAAGATGTCTTTAGTAATATCTAAATAGAAACTACTTAATTCATTAGTGACAAAATTCATTAAATGGGTAAAAGCGCCACCAAAGTCGTAATCATTGTAACTTTCAAGCATTTTATTGACGACTTTATCTAACTTAGCAAGCATTAATAAATCGATATAAGCCGTTGGTTTTTTAGTTAACGTTTTAATATCTTTTAAAGGTGCTTCAGGTGATGGTAAATTACCAAGCATAAACTTAAAGGTATTACGGATTTTCCGATAGGTTTCACTGGTTTGTTTTAATAAATCAACACTTAACTTCGCATCTTCTTGATAATCAATCGTTGCAGTCCAAAGTCTTAAAATATCGGCGCCATATTCATTAGCGAGTTTACTAGGATCAAGGACATTACCTTTTGATTTTGACATTTTGATATTTTTTTCATCAACGACAAAGCCATGAGTTAAGACAGTTTTATAAGGACTTACCCCTTTGACGGCGACACTTAAAGTTAACGAACTATTAAACCAGCCGCGATATTGATCATTACCTTCTAAATAAAGGTCGGCTGGGAATGGTAAATTATGCTTTTTAAGGGTATGAATTGCACTAGTGCCGCTATCAAACCAGACGTCCATAATGTCTTGTTCTTTGGTAAAGTTACCGTTTGGCGAAGAAGGATTTACATAACCTTCCGGTAAGAAATATTTTGCGTCTTTTTCAAACCAAATATTGGTACCATGTTCTTTAACTTCTTTAATAATATTATCAAACACGGCTTCTTCTAAAATTGGTGAGCCATCTTCATTATAAATAATCGGAATTGGGACGCCCCACACCCGTTGGCGACTTATGGTCCAGTCTCCGCGGTCTTTAATCATGTTTGCTAACCTGTTTTCACCCCATTTTGGATACCAATTCACTTTTTTAACAGCTTTTAGTAAGTTTTTGCGGATTGGATTAATCGAGGCAAACCATTGCGGGGTTGCTCTAAAGATTAACGGTTTATTCGTCCGCCAGTCATGAGGATAACTATGGGTTAATTTTTTTGCGCCTAAAAGGGCATTAACGGCGGTTAAATCGTCAAGGATGACTTTATTGGCGCTTTCATAAAACATTCCGGCGTATTTTCCGGCTTCTTCGGTGAAAACACCGCGTTCATTTACC
>CALAWM010000160.1 GCA_937895315.1 uncultured Caryophanales bacterium
GTAATGTTACGGCGCTTAAATGTCCCCCGCTATAGTGAAAAGTTTGATAATGACTTTGATAATGGCTATACCATGATCAGCGGAATCCGCGATATTATCCGCCAACAACCAATTGATATTAATCAAGTTGAAGTATTAACGAATAGTTTACGAAAACTTTCAACCCATCTTGAACAAACCATTAATGATGATGTTAAATATGCTGAATCAGCCGAACAAGTGATTGTAAGTCTAAATGCTTATCGGACCCAATTTAGTGAACTCCATGCCAAATTACGTGAAGAAGAACAACGTTTTTTCAGTGGCTTATATAAGACGACATATGAAAACTCAATCGAACAATTAAAGAAATACCAAAACCGTAAACAATGATTTATTTTGATAATGCCAGTACGACGACAATTGATAAGCGTGTTTTAAAGACGTATGAAACATTACTTTCAACCTACTTTGCTAATCCAAGCGGCAATCATGCTTTAAGCCGTGACGTTGACCGGCTCCAAGATAAAGCCCGGACGGAAATCTTAAAAAGTTTCAATTATCAACATGGTAAAGTTATTTTTACAAGCAGTGCTACCGAGGCCAATAATTTGGCCTTAATTGGTCTATTCCTTACTTATAAGTCACGCGGCAATGAAATTATCATTAGTAATTATGAACACCCTAGCGTCTTTGAAGCGGCTAAATATCTAGAAAAAGTACATAACGCCAAAATCAATTATTTACCTATTAATAACGATGGTACATATGATTTAGAAGTATTGAAAAATCTCTTAACTAATAATACAGTAATTGTCTCGCTTATGGCGGTGAATAATGAGATTGGTACGGTCAATTCGTTCCACGAAATTAAGGAGATATTAAAAGATTATCCAAAGGTTTTTCTTCATAGTGATATTACCCAAGCAGTTGGTAAAATTTCGCTTGATTATAGTCTTTTTGATGCCTTTTCTTTTAGTGCCCATAAGATTCATGGTCTTAAAGGAAGTGGGGCGTTAGTTCTAAAGGAAAAACTTAATCCGACCCCTTTACTCTATGGCGGAATGCAAGAAAATGGGACCCGCGCGGGAACTAGTAATGCGCCGACGAATATTGTCCTTGCGCAAACAATCCGCCTGGCATTAAGTGAAGCTGATTCGAACTTTAATCATGTTTTAAAACTAGCAACTAAACTTCATGAATTATTATTAAATGAAAGTGATTATTTTGTCCTTAATTCCACGTTAGATAATCCATATATTGTTAATTTTTCGCTAATTAATCATAAGGCATCTGTCGTCTTAAATGCTTTGGAAAATGATGAAATTTATGTCGGAACAACGTCTTCTTGTAGCGCCAAACTCCACGAAGCCAGTCGAAGTGTTTTCGCATTAACAGGCGATGAAAAACGGGCGCATAACGCCATCCGTATTAGTTTTTCATCTCAAAATACCCTTCAAGAAGTTGAAACTTTCTTTAATACGCTACTCAAAATAATCAAAGGAGCAAAAGATGAATAAGAAATTAATGATTCATTTTGGTGAACTTTATACCAAAGGTAAAAATCGCCGTGATTTTATCAATAAGTTAAGAGATAATATTAACCATGCATTAAAGAAATTTAAATTACAAATTGAAACAAAACATGATCATATCTATCTAAGTAAATTTAATGACACAAACTTACATGTAATAACTGACACCCTCCAAAACATCAGCGGGATCCATGCTATTAGTGAAGTTGTTTTTATGCCCCGTGATTTAAATTTAGTGAAAGAATATGCACTCGCGTTAGTTAAAGAAGAAAAGTATACATCCTTTAAAGTCGTAACAAAACGGAAAGATAAAAACTTTCCGATGTTAAGCGACCAAATTAATCGTGATATTGCCAGTCATATCTTACGTAATAGTGATATAAAAGTTGATGTTCATAATCCACAATTTACCTTACGTTTAGAAATTGATTTTGATGCCATCCTAGTTGTGGGGAAACGATATGATGGTTTAGGCGGTTATCCCCTTGGGGCATCCGGCAAAGGGTTAGTGCTTTTAAGTGGCGGTATTGATTCCCCCGTCGCGGCTTATTTAACAATTAGAAGAGGTATTAAGATTGCCGCTATTCATTTTGCGGCCCCACCTTATACTTCGGCCGAAGTTTTAAAGAAAATTGAAAATCTAGCGAGTAAACTTAATGTATACCAACCATCCATTAGGTTATATATTGTCCCTTTTACCGACTTACAACTTGCGATTTATGAAAATGTTCCGCATAACTATGCTATAACCATCATGCGCCGGATGATGCTTAGAATTAGTCAAATCGTTGCTAAAAGACATGGTTTAAAAATAATTGTAACTGGTGATTCACTAGGCCAAGTTGCCAGT
>CALAWM010000161.1 GCA_937895315.1 uncultured Caryophanales bacterium
CGCCGCATTTTGGACAGGCCTTACCAACCTTTTCAGGCGGAAGTTTTGGCATGTCTTTTTGCGCACCTTCAACTTGACTGGAAAATTCTTTGTAAAACCCACTTAAGAACTCAACTTTGTCACCTTCTTCGTTGGCAATCTTATCAAGTTCTCGCTCCATCATCGCGGTGTAATCACTGCTGATGAGGTTTGGGAAATATTCGCTTAAAGCATCAACGGATCTTGTACCGATTTCAGTTGGCGTCATGACCCCTTTACTAATTGTGACGTATTTACGACCCCGAAGTGTTGCAATTGTTGGAGCGTAAGTTGAGGGACGACCAATTCCTAAATCTTCCATTGTTTTAATGAGTCGACCTTCGCTATAACGGGCCGGTGGTTCGGTAAATTTTTGTTCGGTAATAATTTTTTCAATTGGTAATTCATCACCAATGTGCATCAGCGGCAATGATCTTTCATCGTTTTCTTCATCATAACCATAGGCTTTTCTAAAGCCGGCGAATTGAGGAACGACACTACTTGCTGTAAATAAAGTTCCGTTACTATTAAAGGTATAACGCGTAACAGCATCCCGGCTTGGTGGCATAAGACTTGCTAACGCCCGGGCATAAATTAATGAATAAACATTATATTCATCTTTGGCTAAATAGTCTTTAATCTTTTCGGGGGTAAATTCAAGGTTTGTCGGTCTTATTGCTTCGTGAGCATCCTGAACATTTTGTTTGGCTTTGCCGCGGGTTTGTCCGCGCCCTAAATATTCTTGACCATAGGTTTTAATAATATATTGAGAGGCATTCGCCACGAAACTTGGTGAAAGTCTGGTTGAATCGGTACGAATATAGGTTACTAACCCAGTTTCGACACCGTTAATTGCTACACCTTCATATAGTTTTTGGGCAATTGATGCCGTTTTTGCAGCAGAATAGCGGTATTTTGCCCCAACTTCTTGTTGTAAGGCTGAAGTCGTAAATGGTGGTTTTGGGTTTGAAATTCGTGATTCAGTCTTTGCTTCGGTGACGACGATAGACGGCGCTAATTTACTAACAATATCATTTTTATGACTTTCATTCGTAATGGTTTTGTCGCCAAGATAACTTCTATTGAAGGTAACTTCAAAGGAGACATCATCTTTATTTGTCACAATTTTAAGCGGCCAATATTCACTTGGCACAAATGCACCAATTTCATTTTCTTTATCAACAATAATCTTTAAGACTGCGCTTTGCACCCGTCCGGCACTTTGGACTTTGATTTTAGTTTTTAAAAGATTAGACAATTTAAAACCAATAATCCGGTCAAGCATTCGTCTTGCTTCTTGGGAATTAAAGAGCGCGTAATTTATAGTACGGGGGTTAGCAATTGCATTAAGAATACCGTCCTTCGTAATTTCATGAAACTCTAAACGTTTTGTCTTCTTTGGATCAAGGTTTAAAAGGGTGGCAATGTGATAGGCAATTGCTTCTCCTTCACGGTCCGGGTCCGTTGCAAGAATAACTTCACTTGCTTCGGCTTTGGCATCTTTTAAGGCTTTCGCGACCTTACCTTTCCCGGCATCTAGAACATAATGTCCCGTGAAAGTATTTAGATCAATACCAAGACTTCCTTTCCCTTTTGTGGATAGGTCAACGATATGACCAAAAGAGGCAAGAACCTTATATTCATTGCTTAAGTATCGTTCAATCGTTTTGATTTTACTGGGTGATTCGACAATTACTAGTTTCAAGCGCACTCTCCTTCGGTATATGAATATAAAGGGAATTTCTTAACTTGTCAACCGTAAAACTTTAGGCATTTTACCTTTATTTATAATAAATAAAAGAAAATATTAATTATCCCAGTACTCAAGAATGTCTTTCGGAGTTTCAACTAAAAAAGCCCCATCTTTGATTAGTTTATTACAGCCACTTCCAACTCCTGCCCTTTCTGGCACACAAAAAATGTCACTTCCCCGTTCTAAAGCATGACCCACTGTAATTATGGTCCCAGAGCGATATTTTGCCTCAATGATTAAAACTCCTCTTGTTAAAGCGGCGACAATGCGATTCCGATATTTGAAATAATCAGGCATCGGTTTTGTCATATTTGGATATTCGCTAATAAGTAATCCTTCTTCGGCGATCTTCTCATAAAGACTTTTATTGCTCGCGGGATAAGGATAATTGATTCCGCCGCC
>CALAWM010000162.1 GCA_937895315.1 uncultured Caryophanales bacterium
CTATGACGGGGAAGGAAGTTAGTGTCAGTGCACCCCTACCGACTTACTTTGAAGAAGTACTTATTAATCTTCGAAAAGGTCTTTAAAATTCCGGAAGTTGTGTTTAGTAATACTTTCTAAATTACTTTTTCCGTGTTTAATTAGAAATTCTTTAGCAAATATATCAACGTTTTTACCGGCACCAAAAGGAATAGTTACACCAAATTGGTCGCCGATTTTTTTCATTTCGAGAAGAAAATAATAACGAGCAATAATACTGGCCGCGGCAATGCTTACGCTACTTATTTCCCCATGCGGAACAAGAATAATCGGGGCATCATCCATCGTTTTCGTCGCCTTAAAATAACTATTATCACTCGTAAACTTATCAATGTATAGATTCCCAGTATATGCCATTTTACGCGAAAGTTTTGTGAGTACATTATGATGAAGCATCGCTTTCATCTCATTCATATTCTTGCCACTTTTATTTACTTCATTATATTTCGGATTATTTACGATATTTTTCATATGGGGAATGATTTTTATTAATTCGCTTCCCATCATTAAAATAAGCGTGTCATTAAGTTTTTTAGAATCGGTTATTTGGAAACTTTCAATTTTAGTGAGAATTTCTTGATCAATATAAGCACTGACGACTACTAACGGACCAAAGAAGTCACCAAAACCGACTTCATCACTACCAATCTGCGGGATGTCTTTGATCTTTGAAGAAATTTGTGGATTACTATGACCAATTTCTTCAATTATAAAGGGCGTAAGATCTTTTGGTAATAAACTACCCTCAAAGATTGCCTTATAAGGTTTATTCTTCGTATTATCATAAATTATAAACTCTGTGTCTTGGTCTTTAAAATGAAATAAAACATAGGCGCCAAGGTCTTCAATAGTTTTTATTTTAGTCGCCCTAAGCACGTTATTAAGTTTATGCCGGGGAATTTCTAAACGATACTTTTTCATATTGTTATCTTACCATAATTTCGGGTTGTTTTACGTGTTTTATCAAAGAGATAGTCATTAATAACACTCTTTATATGTTAATAAAACCATAAAGTTATCATTAATGATAAAATAAACGTATGAATATTTATGATTTATTAGAATTTTCGCGGATTAAAGAAGCAGTCAAAAACTTCACCAAGACCGAATTAGGTGGTATTTATGCTGAAAATATCACTAGTTTTGATAAGGTGGAGGAAGCCAATGTTGCCCTTAATCTTCTTAATGAAACTGATGTTATTTTCACGCGCTTTGGGACAATTCCCTTATCACAAAGCCACAACTTAACGCCCATTATTGAAGAAGCAAAACGCGGAAACATTTTAACGCCTCACGACTTTTACTTAATAAGTGCTGATATTTTAAATATTACAAAAGTTAATTATTTTTTAAATGATAAATTGACGAATGCTCCCTTATTAAAGAAGATGTTAGAACGAGAATTAGACATTGGCTTTCTCGCTAAAGAAATCGATAAAATTATTACCCCAAATCTATTAATAAAAGATAGTGCGAGTCATGAACTAGCAAGAATTCGTAAAAGCATTGTCGCAAGTGAAGATCGCCTGACTAAAGCGGCCAATAGTCTTTTATCAAAATACGGAAGTTATCTTGCCGAACCGCTCATTACCCAACGGGAAGGTCATTTTGTCATTCCTTTAAAAACATCGCATAAAAATAAAGTTGACGGTATCATTTATGATATTTCAAACTCCGGACAAACCATCTTTGTCGAACCAAGTGAAATTGCAATGCTTAATAATACTTTAATTGCTCATAAAAATGATGAAATCATTGAAATTAATCGCATTTTAAGGGCGTTAACCCTCGAAACATTACAATATGAACACCAAATCATAAATAATAACATTCTACTTGCGGAATTAGATTTACTTTTCGCTAAAGCCCAATATGGTCAAAAGATTAAAGGCATGATTCCGACCTTTAAAAATGAAATCGGTTTAGCCTTTAAAGATACCCGCCATCCCTTAATTGATAGTGAAGTCGTCGTTGCTAACACCTTTAATTTAAAAGAAGATAAATATATTATCGTTATTAGTGGTCCAAATGCCGGGGGGAAAACAGTCGCCCTTAAAACGATGGGTTTATTAGTATTGATGGCCAAAAGTGGCTTAATGCTCCCCGTAAGCGCCCCGCCAACCTTATATTTTTATGAAAACGTATATGCAAGTATTGGGGACGAGCAAAGTTTAAGTCAAAATCTTTCAACCTTTTCAAGTCACGTGAAGCGTATTGGTGAAATTATAAATAGCGCGACCCATAAAGATCTTGTCTTACTTGATGAATTAGCGACCGGTACAAGCCCAGAAGAAGGGGAAGCCCTCGCCCTTGCGGTTACTTCTTACTTATTAAATGCGCACATAAGCAGTGTTATTTCAAGTCACTACAGTCGCTTAAAAGAATTTGCCTATAAAAGTCCCGGCATCATTAACGCCTCAATGGCCTTTGATGAAGAATTATTACTACCACTTTATCGTTACCGCGAAGAAGTACCAGGACGGTCATATGGTTTAGTCGTCGCCAAACGCTTTGGCATCCCAGAAACCATCATTAAAGAGGCGGAAAGTATTTTAAGTGCCGGCGTTTATGACTTTGAAGCGACAATCGGCAAATTACGTCATGAATTACTGCTCCTTGAAGATGAAAAAATAGCGTTAAATGAAGAAAAGATCCGTCTTGAAAAGAAAGAAAGTACGCTTGATAAGGAATTATTTAGAGTTAAAGAAGAACAACGGACCTTTAAAGCCGAAAAACATGAACGGCTCCAAGAAGAAATTGAAGAAGCGATTAAAACAATTGATACTTTAATTAAGGATGCTTTACAAAGTGGCGGGAAAGCCCCCATGTTAAAGGGGAAATAACCCGCATTAAAGATGATATTTATACGGTCATGCTTAATAGCGGAAAGCATATGAAAGTAAAGGCAAGTGACATTTCGTTAAGTAATAAAAGTCCGGATTTAAAGAAAAAACCCGTTGTAACGACCGCCCTTGATCAAGAAGTAACAAGCGTAAAACCAGAAATTAACGTTATTGGGATGCGGGTCGATGAAGCGCTCGCGGTATTACAGCCATATTTAGACCGTGCCCTTTTAAAACGTTATCCAAGTGTCCGCATTATCCATGGGTTTGGAAGTGGGGCGTTAAGACGCGGAATCCATGACTATTTAAAAACTGTATCTTATGTTAAAAGTTTCGCCCTTGCCGGCCAATTTGAAGGGCAAGGTGGGGCGACGATTGTGTATTTCTCATGAAAAACGATGAATTAAAGTTTTTACTCGATAATTTAGTAACCTCCCCCGGTGTTTA
Source organism: uncultured Caryophanales bacterium (assembly GCA_937895315.1). GTDB lineage: Bacteria > Bacillota_I > Bacilli_A > RFN20 > CAG-826 > UBA1361. The sequence continues at coordinate 3,330 of CALAWM010000162.1, forward strand.
TTTAATGTTTGATAAACATGGCAAGATTATTTATATTGGTAAAGCAAAAAATTTAAAAAACCGCGTCAGTCAATATTTTAATCGTCCGCAAGTTGGTAAAGTCGCGGGGATGGTAAAAAATACCGTTCGATTTGAAACAATTATTACCAATAATGAAAAAGAAGCGTTTATTCTCGAATTAAAACTTATTCAAACCCATTATCCCCGTTATAACATTATGCTTAAAGACGATAGTCATTATCCCTATATCGCCTTAAGTAAAGTGGGTGATCCCGTTGTAACGATTGAACGAAAAGCTAATAACGTGAATAATTATTACTTTGGTCCGTTCCCTGCTAGCCAAAAAGCCTATCAAACCGTCGATTTAATTAATAAAATCTTTAAAACCAAGAAATGCAAAGGTCATCATAAAGGACCATGTTTTTATTATCATCTCGGACAATGTTTAGGCTATTGCTTTAAGGATGTAAGTGAGGAAGAAATTGAAGAAGTCCGTAAGAGTGTATATGACTTTTTAAACGGTAAAGATACCACGACTTTAAAACGTTATGAAACATTGATGAAAGAAGAAAGTGCGCTTTTAAACTTTGAAAAAGCTAATGAATATAAAAACATTATTACGGCAATTAAACACATATATTCATCACAAAATGTTGAACTTAAAACCAAAATTGATGTTGATGTCATCGCTTTTAGTCAAATTGAAGACTTTATTGGCTTAACAATTGTCAGTTATCGCAAAGGGATTTTATTAAGTGAAAGATTCCAAACTATCAATGCTTTTGGCGACATTAATGAACAAATTGTCACGCTCCTTGGTGAATACTATAATAAAAGACCAGTCCCGCCGCATTTAATGCTCGGGAGTTCATATATTGGTGAAGAATTAAGTCTCCTTTATAACACGAAAATCATAGTACCGACAAGAGGACAATATTTAGATCTTTTAAATCGGACGTATCAAAATGCTAGTGAATCACTCACTAAACATTTATTGTTCCATCAACAACAGACCGCGGAAAATGAATTACTTGATACCTTAGCCGAAACGTTAAACATCAACTATCCGCGGCATATTGATTTAGTTGATATCGCCCATTTATCAGGTGAAGAAGCCATTGGCGTTGTTGTTACCTACATTAACGGTCGCCCATTTAAGAAACTCTATCGGAAATATAACATTACCGCCGTAAATAAATTTGACGATTATAACAACATTCGCGAAGTATTATCAAGACATTATGAGCGGAAATTAAAAGAAGGGAATAATCTTCCTGATCTGCTTTTAGTCGACGGGGGGAAAGGGCAACTTAGCATCGCTACCGAAGTATTAAATAAATTTAACTTAAGTTTTCCTTATGCAGGTCTTGTCAAAAATGATAAACATCAAACCCGGGGTTTAATTTTTAAAGATGAAGAAATAACCTTAAAAAGAGAATTATTAACTCTTTTAGCCAGTATGCAAGAAGAAGTGCACCGCTTTGCAATCACCAGTCACCGTCATAAACGAACAAAGGCGACTTACGTTAGTGTCCTTGATAATATCAAAGGCTTAGGAAAAAAACGGCAAGCTTTACTTTTAAAGACCTATCTTTCCCTTGACACCTTAAAAGTTGTTTCGCTTGAAGAATTAAGCCAATTAATCCCTAAAGATGTCGCCTTACGGGTTATTGAAAGATTAAGTGAATTATAGTTTGCAACATAATCCTTTTTGTTGTAAAATAACATGCATGTCCCGGTAGCTCAGCCGGATAGAGCAACAGCCTTCTAAGCTGTGGGTC
>CALAWM010000163.1 GCA_937895315.1 uncultured Caryophanales bacterium
AACGCTAAGTTTGAATGTGGATCAGGACCACCTGATTTTGCTGCTAAATAAATTTCTTTTGAGGCCCGCATGTTAAGTGCACTTTTTTTCGCAGCAGTGCTAGCCATGCTCGCGGCTCTAACTTGAAAAGCTCGTCCCATAATATCACTCCTTTTTCCGTATATATTATAATCTTGTTTTAACTAATAGAAAACTTTTTTAAGATATAATCCTTCACCCGTTACTTTGTAAGTCACAAGGTTTCGTTCAGTTTCATTTAATTTAGTAATGATAAAGTCACTTCTTACCTTCTTTTCATTTAAGGCAATAAGGGTGCCAATCATAACTCTAATTTGTCCGCGCATAAATCCAGTCCCGGAGATTGTTACAATAATCTTTTTACCTAATTTACGGGCTTTAAACTCCGTAATGGTGCGCACAAAGTTTTGCTCATCTTCACTTTTACTCGTAAAGTTTTGAAAGTTGTGGGTGCCGACAAAATGCAAGGCACTTTCATTAAAGTTATCAAGATTAAAAGCAAAAGGATAAAACATTACTTTATCTATTAAAAAAGGTTCTTTTGCGCCAAGATAAATGACATATTCATATGTTTTTGCTACGGCACTAAACCGGGCATGAAAATCATCTGGTGCTTTATGAAGACGAACAATTTCAATGTCATTTGGTAACATTCGGTTTAAAGCGTATTTAAGTTTACGAAGCGGGAAAAGTGGGGCATCAAAGTGGAAAACTTGGCCGTATGCATGAACTTTGGCGTCAGTTCTTCCTGAGGCATGGATAGTAATTTCTTGATTAAAAATCGTTGAAAGTCGAAACTCGATTTCCCCTTGTAAAGTTACTTCATTTACTTGTTTTTGCCAGCCAAAATAACGACTGCCATTATATTTAACGACTGCCACGTAGCGCATTATAGCCCCCACATTTGTAATAGGTTTTGACTAACGACTACTAAATCTATTTGATAAACGATTAATAAGATTACCCCAGTGAGTAAGACTAAAGATCCAAAAAGAATAATGGCATCACGCCACGTAAAACGTAAAACACGGTATCTTGTTCTTTTCGCGCGTGGGTCATAACCGCGCGCAATCATTGCATTCGCCAGTTCATCACTTCGTTGTAAGGCACTAACAAATAAAGGAACAATAAGGGCGACAATGGCCCGTAATTTTTCTTTAAGTTTACCGCCCTTAAAGTCGACACCGCGACTTTCTTGTGCCCGCATAATTCTTCCGGTTTCATCTAGTAAAGTCGGAATAAAACGTAAGGCGATCGAAATGGTCATCGCAATTTCATGAACGGGGAAACGGATCACTTTAAGGGGTGCCATATACCATTCAATGGCGTATGTTAAATCAAGGGGTTTGGTCGAAGCCGTTAAGACTGAGGTTAAAGAAATCATTAACACAAGGCGTAAAAAGATGTATAACGTCTGATAAATTGCTATATCACGGACCGCGAAGTTTCCAACCATAAACCATACATTCCCCGTGCTACTTTGGAAAGTGAAAAGATTAATGACCAGTAAGAAAAGCATCATGAACCAAAGACTCTTCAACTGTTTAAAGATAGCCATCACCTTTAATTTAGCAACTTTCATAATGATGAAAATAACAAGGGCATAAATACCATACATTATGAAATCCATCGCTGGATTCGTAAATTTCAAAAAGATTAAAACCATAAAAACAATGAGTCCGAAAAACTTAATGCGCGGATCACTTTTATGGACAAAAGAATTGGTAGGAATATAGCGACCTAAGGAGATATTTTTCATACGTTATGCTCCTTAAGTTCTTTTAAGGCTTGGGCAAGTTTATGAATGGAATTTATCTTGGTAAAATCAAGAGGGCACCCTCTTTTCTTTAGTTCTTGCATTACTTCATAAAGCACCGGAACTTCTAAACTATATTCTTCTTTTACATTGCTAAAGAGCGCTTGCGGGGTTGTTTCTTCAATTACTTCGCCATTTTTCATAACAACCACATCAGTGGTGTAGCGTAAGACAATATCCATATCATGGGTTACTAAAATAATGGTTGTTCCGCGGCGATGAATCGTTTTAAAAGTTTCCATCATTTGGAAAGCACTTAAAGGATCTAAACCGGCGGTTGGTTCATCAAGCACTAGGATTTCTGGTTTTAAGGCAAGAATCCCGGCGATAGCCACTCTTCTTTTTTCGCCACCCGATAATTCAAATGGTGAACGTTCATAAAAAGATTCGTCTAAGCCAACAAGGGTTAATGCTTCCTTAGCAAGTAAGATTGCGTCATCTTTCGAAACTCCAAAGTTTTGTGGACCAAAACTAACATCTTTAATGACATTTTCTTCAAATAGTTGATATTCCGGGAATTGGAAAACAACGCCTACTTTTTTCCTTAAGTCTTTGACTTTATACGTTTTATGGGCTTCGACAATACTTAATAAATATTCAAGTCTTTGTTTTGTTTCACTTGATGTTTTCTTGCTTTTCAACTTCTTTTTAAGGATTTTAATATACTTTTTCGTTTTGGTGGGTAATACAATTTGCTCATCAACTTGGACAATGCCATCTGTTGGCATTAAAAGTGCATTAATGTGTTGCACTAACGTTGATTTGCCGCTTCCGGTATGACCGATGACCGCCGTAAAAGTATTTTCTTTAATTGTTAAATTAATGTTATGTAAGGCATCAAATTGAAAAGGTGACTTTGGGGCGTAACTAAATTGGAGGTGATGGAATTTTATGGCCATAATTCCTCCACGAGTGACGTAAGATCATTACTTTTCACTTCAATCCCTTGCGCGGCAAGTTCTAGTTTGATTTTAAAAATAAACGGTAAATCAAGGCGAATACTCGTAAGTATTTCATGATTTTTATAGATTTTATCAGGAGGTCCTTGTAAAACAATCTTGCCCCCATTCATTACGATGATTTCATCACTATTTAAGGTTTCTTCAATATCATGGGTAATACTAATAATTGTTAAATCCGGAACTTCTTTGCGCAGTTCAAGGATGATATCTTTTATTTCCCTTTTGCCGCGGGGATCAAGCATCGCAGTCGCTTCATCAAGGAGTAAAATCCGTGGTTTCATCGCTAAGACACCGGCAATGGCGACACGTTGTTTTTGTCCACCGCTTAAGTTCACTGGTTCTTTATCAAGAAACTCACTCATCCCAACTTTTTTAGCATATTCTTCGATCAAGGCGTCCATGTCTTGCTGTGGTACTCTTTTATTTTCTAAACCAAAAGCAATATCATCACGAACGGTTGCCCCGATAAATTGATTGTCAGGATTTTGGAATACTATACCAATATCAGGTCTTTCATTTTCAAAACTTGCGCTTGTTAATGATTCACCAAAGACTTTAATGGTACTTCCTTTCCGGAATCTTAGATATCAGATCGGAAGAGCG
>CALAWM010000164.1 GCA_937895315.1 uncultured Caryophanales bacterium
CGCAAAGTGATTGGCGTCACCAATCGCGTAAATATGCGGGATTTCCGTTTCACAAAATTCATTAACTAAAATCCCTTGGTTGTTACTTGAGATTAAAGTGTCACCCACTTTAACTTCGGTCCGTTCAAAGCCAATCGCTGGGATAAAGACTTCGGCCGGGACTTTAAAAGTAACCCCGTTTTCTAAATATGTAACACTAGAGTCATCCATACTTATGACACTGGCGTTTTCTTTAATGGTTAAATGGTTATTTTTAATGTTATCAAGATATATTTCCTTAATATCGGGGTCAAGGGTCCGTAAGACGTCGCCTCTTGCTAAAACGGTGGTTTTGGTGCCAATGTTAGAAAAGAAGATGGCAATTTCAAAAGCAATCGCACTGCCGCCAACTATGACCATCGTCTTTGGGGTTTTCTTTAAGTGCATTAAGTTATACACTTTTAAAAAGTTTTTATAATTATCCGGTTTGGTGCCGTTATTCAAGATATATTCTCGTGATCTTGCCCCGACCGCTAAAACGATATTTTTAACGCGGTATAATTCATTATTGGCGACGATGGTTTGATTATCAAGTAAGGTCGCATTATGTTTAACAAAAGTAATTGATTCAAGATGTTCAAAGACTTTTAAATATTCCCGTAAGTAGTTTCTTTTTAGCCGTTTCATCCGTAAGAAGACTGAGTTTAAGTCAAAAGTAATATTTTTATCACGTCTCTTTAATCTTTTATATATCGCTAATGAGTTATATAGTTCATTCATTAAAAGGTCACCGCCATTTAGACTTAAACCGCCTAAATCACGCTTTTCAAAAAGAACGACTTTCAGGCCGTGCTTTGAGGCATGAATCGCGGCATTAAGTCCAGCAATCCCGGCACCGATAATCCCGATATCATAGTCTTGATATGCTTTTTTCTTAACTTTATTCGTATTAGCCATACGCCCATCATAACAAATGGGGGGGAAGTTATGTAAATGCTCAAAAAATACTTTTTAAATATAATTTAATGTTCATTATTTTTCCAAAGTTGCGTGCCCTTTCATCACCCTTAAAAGATGTAGTAAAATAAATGAGTATGAAAAAGATTGTAATTGCGGGGGGATGCTTTTGGGGTGTAGAAGCCTATTTTAAATTGATTCCTGGTATTAAGAAAACAAGAGTCGGTTACGCCAATAGTAAAGTCACAAATCCAACTTATGAAGAAGTTTGTAGCGGGCATACCAATGCGGTGGAAGCTCTAATCTTAGAATATAATCCAAAAGTCATCACCTTAGAAAAAATATTACATTATCTATTCCGGATTATTGATCCAACCTCTTTAAATAAACAAGGGGGTGACATCGGCACTCAGTATCGGACGGGAGTCTATTATTTTAGTGATGATGACAAAGAAATCATTAGTCACTCGTTAAAAGAATTACAAAAAGAATACACCACCAAAGTCGTGGTCAAAAACACCAAGTTAGTGAATTTTTATGATGCCGAACTATATCATCAAGATTACTTAACAAAAAACCCTTATGGCTATTGTC
>CALAWM010000165.1 GCA_937895315.1 uncultured Caryophanales bacterium
GAAGATCCCGGAATCCCGGTTGCGACATTAGACATCTTATTCAATAACGGCGTGAACTTCAACGTTGAAAGCACGACAAGTGACCGTGAAGGTTATGAATTCATGGACACCATCTCCTTCAATATCGGGGATGCCGAAAAAATCGCTTATAAACTTTATTACAACCTTGAAACATTCACCGAAGAATTAGATGATGACGACGATGAAGTCGCCCCCGGCACAAGTGCCCCAGTCACCCCTTCAGCAATGATGGATGACGACGATGAAATGGATGATGACGACACTGGTTACCAACACCGTCATCGTGAAGGCGACAAACACTATCGCTTACGCGGCTTAGCCCTTGTTGGAGAAGATGAATATCGCTTCATGGCTAAAACTGAAAGTGAAACCGAAGATGACGAAGTTGAAACCGAATTACGTTTCATGCTTTGGAAAGCTGATGGAAACTTCATCCACATTAAACAAGAAATCGAAATCGAAGGCGTTGAAGGAACACCCGATTATGAATACGAAGAAGAATTCTTCTACATGGTTGTCGAAAACGGAAACGTTGTTAAACAATTCAAACTCGAACTTGAAAATGAAGACAATGAATTAGAATTAGAAGTCAGATTAGATGGCGTTAAATACGAAGTCGAATACTTAACCGTTGATGGCAAAAACCTCATCAAAGTTAAAGTTGAAGGCGGTAGCACCTACGTTTACGAAAAAGTCGTAAACACTGATCCTGAAACTGGCGAAACTTCCGTAACCTACATCCTCCAATAACATCAATAATATTAAAAAGAAGACCCTATCTCGGTAGGGTCTTTTCTTTTGCAATGAAAAAGGTTTGACATTTAATCAAACCTTATCTTTTACTTTAATGGTGGAGCTGACGAGGATCGAACTCGCTACCTCATCGTTGCGAACGATGCGCTCTCCCAGATGAGCTACAGCCCCACGCTAGTAAAGTTTATCAAACTAGCCGATATTTGCAAGGACTATTAATCAAAATAATAGTTCTTTTCTTAATTTATTCTTCTTCTTCGATTTCACTATCGTCTTTAATACGATCAAATTGTCGCACTAATTTTCCAACCGTAATATCTAAAGTATCTTTTTTGTTAATTAAAGCATTAAACGTTGTCATGAATCCGTTATAACGTTCCTCTAAATATTTAAATTCCTTCGCTAAAGCAATAATAAGTTTATTAACTTCTAATAGTTTTTGACTCCGTTTATATTCAATCATTAACGCTTTTAAGGTGTGAAGGGTTGGTTGTAAGGTAGCCGGTGAAACAAGGACCACGTTATGTTTTCTTGCATAAGTGACGATATCTTTAAAGTCGCTTTCAGTGTTAATAAAGTGATATATTTCATCACTTGGGAAGAAGCATAAGGCGTAATCAATCGTTTCGCCTTTAACAATATATTTGTCTTTTACTTCATCAATCCGTGCTTTAACATCAGCCTTAAAAGCTTTCCGGAATTCATTGATTACTTGATGATTTTCATCAAACATTTTGGCGTAATTGTCGTAGGCAAATTTAGCGTCAATACATAATAAACTTGCTTTATCACGTGGCAAGAAAATAGCAGCATCAGTCCGTGCCCCACCTTTTAAGGTGAATTGCGTTTGGTAAAGTCCAGTTGTGCCTTCATATACTTCTTCTAAAATACTTTCCAGGAGAAATTCGCCAAACTTTCCGCGTTTTGCCCCGCCGCCGGAGATAACGGTGTTTAATTTTTTGACATCTTCTCCGAGATTAATAGCTTCTTTATTGGCCTCAACGATTTCTTGCATTTTTTTACCAAGTTCGGTGAATGTTTTTTCTCCTTTTTCGGCATCAAGACGAAGTTTTTCTTGAACATCCTTATTTAGCAACG
>CALAWM010000166.1 GCA_937895315.1 uncultured Caryophanales bacterium
TCTAATTTCGAATATTGGGTTAATACACCAACTATTTTCATCTATTTTTCATTAATCCGTTTCGTTATTAAAGTCGTAATTTCTTCAATACAAGTTTCTAAATCGTCATTAATAACCGTAAAGTTATATTGATCTTTGAACTTGATTTCTTCTTTAAATTTTTCAGCGCGACGCATAATGGTCGCTTCATCTTCAGTCCCGCGGTGGCGAAGTCTTTTCACTAGTTCTTCGACACTCGGGGGCATGACATAAAACGAGATAATATCTTGCGGAGCAACTTTTGAAATTAATTCCTTGGCACCATTAACTTCAATCTCAATAAGGACATTTTTTCCAGAGTTTAAGAGATTAAACACATAATCTTTCGGAGTGCCGTAGCTATTGCCGACAAAGGTCGCATGTTCTAAAAAATTATCACGAGCTAAGTTTTCATTAAATTCTTCATAGGTTACAAAGAAATAATGTTGTCCATGAACTTCTTTATCGCGTTTGGCTCTTGTTGTCATTGATATACTAAAAGTTAAATTAAGGGCGGGGTTACCAATTAAACGATCTAAAATCGTACCTTTACCAACCCCAGAAGGACCACTTATTAAAACAATAATTCCTTTTTTCATTGTGTTACCTGCCTTTTTTATGCTTTGATTGTATCTTATTTATTAATAAATAACAAACTTCATGTAGAATTAAAGCATGCAAAGAATGTATCCTCTCGATTTAAAAGCACTTCGTGCCGAACATCAACATATTGAAGGGCTCTTTTTAGAAAAAGTACGACAATTAAGTCTCGTGGATTTTGTCTTGGATTTTAGTAAAAATCAAAACATTTTTATTTCACTTAACAGTAATTTCCCTTTTGTCGGCTTTAATAGTGATTTAAGTGAATTTCCAAGTGGCGGTGAACTCCATAGTTTCGCCATCGACTTACGGCGATTTTTAAATGGACGATTAGTGAGTGTTAGACAACCAAATGATGATATGGTTCTTGCCTTAGACTTTGAACAACGAAATAATCTTTTAGAAAAAGAAATCTTCACCTTATATATTGAATTAATTCCTAATCACCCGCAGGCGGTATTAACGAATAGTGAAGATAAGATTTTAGCAGCCTATCGTTACAACAATGAGCGGGGCAAAGATGGCCGACTTATAAGACGAAATAACATCTACTCCTTACCAAATATCGTAACAAATAAAAGTCCTAAAAAACTTGGAGATTTTGATTACTTAAAGACGTATTTAGATGCATTTGGCGAACGAATTAAAAAACAAAATTACCGAGTTCTATACGTCTATCTTGAACACAATATTAAGCGCCTTGAAAAACTTGTCCGGAACTACAAACTAGATTTGACCAAAATTGACGGTATCGCTAAACTATATGAGCACGCCAATCTTTTATTAATGAATAAACCGCAAATTGAAGGTGAAAGTGTGCAAATTGACGGTGAAACAATTAATGTTGATCCGCGTTATAGTGCCTTACAAAACGCCGAAATTCTTTTTAAAAAAGCCAAAAAACTAAAGAAATCAGAAGAAATATTAAAGGAAAGAATTGAGCAATCGGTAAAAGAGATTGAATATCTTTCATCAATTTATCAAATGCTTCATAGTGTCAAAACAAGTGAAGAATTTTCCCAAATATTTGAAGAATTAAATTTACAAAAGCCCAATGTTAAAACCCATATTAAATCATCACTTCTTCCTTATTTTGTTACATATAAAAATACGAGAATTCTCTTTGGTCGTAACAATAAACAAAATGACCATTTAAGTTTTAAAATCGCCAAGAAAATACATACTTTTGTTCATATCCGAAATGTCCCCGGCGCACATATTATTATTGAAGAGTCTAACCCGTCAAAAGATGTGTTGGAATATGCCGGAAAATTAGCTTTATACTTATCGAAAAAAGTAGATGGTGATATCACTTACGCCAAAGTATCAGATATTAAAAAAGGCCAGTTTCCCGGCCAAGTTATCTTACGTCATGAGAAGACTTTCTATGTCCGTCTAAGTGACACTGAATGCACTAATTTTAAAAATACAATCAAACGGTTAATCTAAAAAATCATTGCCCTTAATCATTTCCTGGGTCGCTAAATTATAGAAACCTTGTTGGCGCATAATTTCATAACTTATAATCGCCACCGAGTTACTAAGATTTAAACTGCGTGCGCTTGCCACCATAGGAATTCGGACTAGTTCTTCTTTATGGGATTTGAGGATATCAAGCGGGATTCCATGTGATTCATTACCAAACATTATATAGATTTCGTCATCGTAACGTCCATATTTATATTCGGAATAGTTGTTCTTGCCATATCTTGTGACATATACAATTTTTTTATCATGATGTTTATTGTCAAAGTCGGCAAAATCTTCATATAAAAATAATGAAAGATCACTTATGTAATCAAGACCGGCTCTTCGTAAGTTTTTGTCATCGAAATTCCAACCGGAAATGCCTGCTAATGTCGGAAATATTATATGGAGGATTGCATTAAGAGCAACCGCCGTCCGCATAATATTTCCGACATTAGCAGGCATTTCCGGTTGGAATAAAACGATATGAAGCATTATTTGATGCGTTTACCATCTTTAAAGACGGTATCGTAAAGTTCAACAGCAGTTTCAATCATTTTCACCGCCCGGTCGCGGTCTTGAATGTGATGGACGACTGTTTCCTTGCCTTCTAAAGTTTTATAAACTTGGAAAAAGTGTCGAATTTCTTGGAAGACATGAGCAGGAATTTCTTCAATTGATTCATATGATGAATAGGTCGGATCATTAGCCGCAATAGCAATGATTTTTTCATCAACTTCACCATTATCAATCATTTTCACGGCGCCAATTGGAATACAAGTAACAATGGTCATCGGGACCAGAGGTTGACTACATAAAATTAAGACGTCAAGCGGGTCATTATCACCGGCATAGGTTCGTGGAATAAATCCATAGTTTTGCGGGTAATGGGTCGATGTATAAAGAACACGGTCTAACCGGATTAAACCTGTTTCTTTGTCTAGTTCGTATTTTGATTGTTGTCCGCGACTAATTTCGACAACCGCATCAAAGCGTTCGCTCGTAATCCGCGCGGGATTCATGTCATGCCAAATATTCATTTCAATAACTCCTTATGGTAATAGGCTACAAAATTGTGGACTATTTATAGATGTGGTTTAATTATAATATGAAAAACAGAAAAAAATTACAAATGTTGTTAATTGGAAGCGCATTATTGACAATATTGTCAGGATGTCGCCCACAAAGTGAAGATCGGATCCTTATTCCAAAGCTAAATAGTGCGGAAATTAATGAAGATAATGCTCTTCTTCCCCTCACATATGAAATGACCAAGGCCTTCATAGAAGGTAAAAGATCTTTTATCCTATATTTTGGTAGCCCCCTATGTCATTTTTGCAATGAGTTAAAACCGTTATTAATTGATTACGTTAGCAAAACGAAAACAGAAATTTATTATTTAGATGCGACCAGTTTAACTTATGAACAAAATTTTGATTATTTTAAGAGCACTTTTAGTCTTCGCGGGACGCCCACAATTACCTTAATTAAAAATGGGGAAATTAGTCATCAAGAAGTTGGTTCACAAAACCTTAAAACTGGTGTCGCGGTTAGTAACTTCTTCCGTGACAACATCTTTACACCCATCGTATCGATTTAAGTATTCCGCTTCCAAAAAATGAGAAAAGTGTTTTATTTACTTATGACTTTAATAATTCTGAACATCAAAAAGTAATTAACACATACTTCTATCCACATTTTCATGAACAAAATATTAATGTCTCGATTACAAATATGATTACGGAACCAAAAACTATTACCCTTGAATACCTTGATACAAGTAATGTAATCACCCTCGATCCCCAAAATGAGGAAGCGTTAAAGGTAGTACAAAGCGAATTTCTAGAATATTTCCAATAAATCACATTTTTCTATAGTAGAAATCTTTTGCAATTAGTTCCATCTTGTATATAATGTTACCAAGTATTTATATCGAATATTTAAAAGGAGTCCTTATGGAAAAGAATAAACAAACTAGTTTTAAAGTTACCTTTAACAATAAAACTACCACCCACAACACTCCGACACGTGTTCTTGATGTTGTCGGTCCCAACCGTGACTTCATTTGTGTGCTCGTAAATGGCCGGGTTCGTGAATTAACCTACGTTATTACCCAAGACGCAAAGCTTGAAGTTAAAACCCTTGATGATAGTGAAGGTATTCGGATTTATCAAACATCACTTCGTTATGTTGCCGCTATGGCAATGAAAAGAATCCGTCCTGAATTAAACGTTCGTTTCTCATATAATGTTTCACGTTCTATCTTCATTCAAGTGACAAATAAAGGTGTGACTGTTGATCGCTTACTTGTTGAAAAATTGCAAAAAGAAATGCGTTCAATCGTCGATGCAGACCTTGTTTTTAATCGTTCAAAAATTACGGTCCAACAAGCGGAAGTGCTTTTTGAAAAACTCGGTTACAAAGACAAGTTAGAAATCTTAAAGTACCGTCCAGAACCAAATGTCCATATTTATGAATGCGATGGCTATCAAAACTATATGTATGGTTACATGGTCCCAAGTAGCGGATACCTTAAAAACTTCATCATTCGTCCATATTCCCCAGGAATGTTATTACAATATCCGCGGAGTGAAACCAAAGGTGAAATTCCGGAATTTAAGGATGCCCCAATGTTTGGAAAAGCATTAAAAGCAAGTCACAACTGGGCGAAACTTACCAACCTTGATAGCGTTGCCCATATCAATTCCTACATTGAAAAAGGCCAAATTGTCGAATTAATTAATATAGCCGAAGCAAAACACTACCAAATGCTTAGTGAACTTGGTCAACGGATTATGGAAGATAGTGAAGACATCCGTTTAATTTGTATTGCCGGTCCTAGTAGTTCTGGGAAAACCACATTCGCCAATCGACTTCGCACTGAATTAATGAGTCGCGGGCTTAACGCTATTCGCCTATCCATTGATGATTATTATTTACCACGCGAATTAGCACCACGCGATGAAAATGGCAACTTCGATTTAGAATCAATCTATGCGCTCGATATCGAACTCTTTAACCAAAATATGCTTGATTTAATTAACGGGGAAGAAGTTCAATTACCTAAATTTGACTTTAAAATCGGTAAAAGAGTCGCTGGACGTAAACTTAAAGTTAAATCGAATCAACCAATCATCATTGAAGGTATTCATGCTTTAAACGAACAACTTACCAGTTATATTCCAAAACACCAAAAATACAAGATTTATATTTCCCCACAAGCCCAAATTAATATTGACGATCATAACCCAATTAGTCTTACCGACTTACGGCTACTCCGTCGTATCGTCCGTGATAAGAAATACCGTAATGCCAGCGCTCAAGAAACAATGAATATGTGGCCAAGCGTCCGTGCCGGTGAATTTAAATGGATTTATGATACCCAAGAAGAAGCCGACTATGTGTTCAATTCGCTCCTTTCTTATGAATTAGCGGTTATGAAAAAACATGCCTTACCACTACTTCTTGAATTTGATTATCAAAGTGAATTCTTCCCACTTGCGGAACGGCTTATTAGAATGCTTAAATACTTCTTAGACCTTGACGAACAATGGGTTCCTAATAACTCATTACTCCGGGAATTCATCGGCGGAAGTTGCTTCCACGACGTATAATCTATAAACATCATTATTTAAAAAAAGGGCTACGTTTTGTAGCCCTTTTCCTTACATTTCCGCGGTCCTTTGATAAACAAGATTAATGTCATCAAGATATAATTTTCGAATTGATAGGTATAACCTTGCTTCATTTTCATCACTTTTAGTTGTGTATAGATTGGCAAATATTTGTTCAATCAAAATAAAGGATTTATAGAGGTGCAAAAGGGTTAGTTTAAGAAAATAAATCCGTCTTGTAAAAAGCATGATTGGTGAACTGTGCGCAACCTCACTAGCAATTTGGTATGTTTCACGAGAATCAATAAGATTTGCAAGCGTTTCCACACCGTCTCTAAAATTATATTTATGAATTGTGGCGTCAAAATCTTGATGGTTAGTAATCCAGCCATATTCAATATAACGCCGCATATCTTTACTCTTAAGTCCTTTTTCACGGAGTTCTTCTTTTAAGATGACAAAGTTGCGATCAGCTTCGTCTTTTGGAAGTAACTTATTGTAACTTGCGTTAAACATAATATGTTTTTGGTAGTCTTTAATAAGTTTTCCGTCTTCAAGTAAAACAAGCGTGGCTTCGAGTTCATGGAGGGAACGCCATGAACTAAGCGCTTCTTTTTCAAAGCCATTGACGAGTAATTCACTGATAGTCCGGCATAATGAAAAGGCACTTCGTAACAATTCAATAAAAAGTTTTTCATCTTTATCGTGGACTGCAAGTTGTCGAGTTTTAAGTAAAATAAAGTTTATGTAAACATTAAGGGTTGATATTTCCATTGAATAACGGGTTAAAAAAGAGCCTTCATCATACTTAAAATAGGACTCACCACCATATTTATCTATTACGGCATTTATTAGTTTTCCGTATGTAGCATCATCATCTAAAAGCAGACTAATTTCTTCTTTGGTTAAATCACGAAATCGATACGTATAATCATTAATTAAGAAAAGAATAAGCCGGACATGTTCAAGTGGAACGTAAGGTAATTCTTTAAAGGTTTGATGGTGAATATTTAGGGTTTCAACTGCATCACAATATATCTCATACATCAACTCAAGATCATCTCGCCCTTGTAAACGAAAATGATGGGCGATATTGATAAAGTCATGTAGCGGCATTGGCGTATGTTTTAGGTTGTTATTCATTAGTGACCACCTTTCGATATTGTTGCTTCAAGATACTATATAAATATCCCTCAACAGGTCGCGCAAACACTTTTTGTAAGTGTTTTGCATACCTTAAAACTTGTTCATCATATTCAGCAATATCTATATTTAATAATTTAAAGTCAATAAGTGTGATTTTTCGGGTGCCAAGGATGAAGAAGTCAATCGTGTATGTTTTATTGGTTGCTTCATCAATAAAAGAATATTCACGATAGACATTTTCGGTGGTTGCCCCATTAAATAATGGTGATTCGACAATTTGTTTTATTGTCTCACGGTGTTCCTTAAGCACAATGTAATCGAGTTTTTTACTGTCAAAATCATAAAGTTCAAGTTCACGGTGGAGAAGCGTCCCTTTCCGCAGAATATGTTCATTCACTTTTTCGCCTTCATATCTTGATATCTTATTGGAAATGGTGGTGAACTGATGGCTATGTTTACTTAGAGTAATCTTATTGTTTCCGCGATACTTAGGAATTGATGTTCCTTCTTTTGGTGATGGAAGAAGGGGATTTAAACTAGTTGAAACTTCACGGAATAACGGCGATTGTAAGAGAATATTTTTAAATGTTTTTTGTTCTTCTAAGGCGATAAAATGACTGTTTTTATCATCCTCGCGATGAATAACGACCATTAGTTCGCGGGCTCTTGTTAAAGCAACATAAAGAAGTCTTATTCTTTCGGATAAAATTTCCCGTTTTTTCGCTTCTTTGCTAAGAATCTCATTGATACTCGTAACGTCATTAATGTTTGCAAATGTAATGCCATAACCAGGATATATTGAGTTTTTGTTTCGATTTTCCTGGAAGTAGAAGTCTTGTTCTAGATCAACATAATAGACAATTGGAAATTCAAGGCCTTTTGAACGATGAATCGTCATGATTAAGACCGCATCATCCACAAGTTTTGCTTTACGGATTGCTATATCCTTAGTGTTTTCACTATTTTCTTCAAAATAGTTAACAATTTCTTCGAGGCTAAATCCAAGTTCTGCAAGAGATTCAATTTGCGAAAGTTTGGCCGTTAACTTAATCGTATTTTGCGCCACATCACCTAAATGGTAAATAGCCCCGAAAAGATCAAAGGTTTCGACTAATTTATTGACAATTACCATCACTGGTTCATTATGCATAGTCGATGCTAAATCAGCAATTTTTTGTAAAACCGGGTCATCACTAAAATCACGATTTTTATTCCCCATTAAATCAAGAAGAGTTTGATCGCTATAGTTATTAACGAAGGACCTTAGGAAACTTGCGACTTCAAAACGGAATGAATAATCTTGGGGCGATGACTCTTTTGAATATGCTACAAAAAGTTTTAAAACACTCGTTAAAGCTACAAATACTTTTTCATCAATCTCCGTTTTATCATCATCTAAGAATAAGGGAATTCCAGCATTAAGAAAGGCTTTTTCAAACTTACCAAAGTTGGTTTTTCGTGAAACAAGAATTGCAAAATCACGATAAGTAAGTGGACGCATTATTTTTAGGTCTGCATCATATATTGCTTCATTATTTTCTATCCGCTTTTTGATATCATCAATCACAATTTGCGCTTCAACATCAATTGCATTTCGTTCAATAGGGGAAGAAGTCTCTTCTAATTCATCGTCTTCAATAGGTAAGTCAGTCGTGTATTTAATGACTTTTAAACCGACCTCTTGATCTTTTGCAAAATTAGAATCATAGGCTTTATTGCCGTAGCCAATTTGATGCTCTTTTTCATAATTTGCGCCGCCATGATTTTCGGTCATAATTAAACTAAGCATATTATTTATCGCCGTTAATACTTCATTTCTTGAACGGTAATTATCATTTAGATCAATTAAGCGACCGCCTTTTTTATCTTTATACTTTGCATATTTTTCTTTAAAGATATAAACGTTTGCGTTGCGAAAACCGTAGATGCTTTGTTTAATATCACCGACCATGTAAAGATTATTATCAGCAATCTTATTCACAAACTCTTCTTGGATATCACTTGTATCTTGATATTCATCGACCAAAATATATTCATATTGGCTCTTTAACTCTTGTTGAATATCCGGTATCGAAATTAATTGATATGCACTCCGGGCAACATCAGAGAAAGTAAAAGCGTGCAATTTAGCCTTCTTTTCATTTAGTCTTGAAAGAATTTGACTCGATAAGAGAGTTAAATACTTCGCATATTCGGCTTCATTTAAGAAATTCCGGTATATTTCTTCTTTTGAACTTAAAGAAGATACCGTATTTAACTCTTTTACATATTTATCAATTTGTGCTTTGATTAACTCGTCTTCAGGATAATCAAGGAATGAATTTTTAGGCCTGGTGGGAATTTTAAAATCGTCACGTCGACTCAAATAATCTTCGAAAGTTAAAATTGAGCCAACACTTTCGCCGAACTGATCATACTTTTGAACATGTCGTGGGTCATTAAGTAACTTTGCAGAACTGTATATCGAACGTAATAAAGACACAACATGGCGGTCTAATTCGTTTATCATTTTTTGAAAGCTATCGTTTGAATAGAAATTGATTATAAAAGTATCAAGGTACTTTTGTGGATCAAGGGTTAAATTGGCCGCCCGCAGTAATTCTAAAATAATATTGAGTAATAACTCATCATCCTTATATAAAAGTCTTTTTGCTAGATTTTTAAATTCCGGTGATGGTTTCTCATATTCCTTAAGCATCAACTCATTAAATATTTGTCGAATAAAAGTTTTCTCAGTTATATCATCAATATTAATAATTTGACTAGAGTAATTTAGCCGATACCCATATTTTTTAAGTAACTTTAAGGCATAAGCATCAAAAGTCATGATATCGGCTTTATCGACCCCAAAAGCTTTTTGGGCTTCTTTGGGATCTTCACTTAATTTCTTTTTAATACGTTCACGAAATTCTTGGGCACCAAGGTCACTAAAAGTAAGGACAAGAATTGAATCTAGTGGAACATTTGCTTCAGTAATCATTCGATAAATGCGTTCGGTTAAAACAGCGGTTTTTCCACTCCCAGCACCAGCGGAAACAAGCATATTTACTTTATCAAGCGATAGTGCTTCAAGTTGTTTCTTGCTATAAGTAAATGCTTTCTTATTATTCGCCATCGTAATCCCCATCTCCACTTAATGTTCCTGGTAAGTAGCTAATTCTTTTATACTCTGATTGTTGTCCGGTATTAGAAGTTTTTGATAACTTGATAGTGCGAACCGCAAAATCATTGGCGATAATGTTTTGTCCAGCCTTTAAAACTTCCCGTTTGGCAGTACTAATGAAATTATCAATTTCTTCATTACTAAGTGCACCTTTTAAGCGCATATCTTTCGTCATTTTAACTCCGCGATAAAATTCACTCGATAAATAGGTCGGATCAATCCTTTTTAAAACGTTCTCATTATCGTTTACGATCCCTTTAAATCTAATTGATAATCGCATTTCTTCTTTTAAAACATCTTCACTTTGTAGCGCATAATTACCAACTTTAAAACTATTTAACACTAAGGCGCCGACTTCATGTCCTTTTAAATAATCATCTTCTTTAAGAAGCAGTCCATAAATCGGTAATTGGAGATAAAGTCCATACTCAAAAAACTTCTCATTGTAATTAATTTTTCCAGTTTTAAAGTCGATGATAACAGCTTCTTTATTATCACCCTCATCATAAAGATGAATGCGGTCAAGTTTACCGACCAACGAAATATCATCACTTAATATAATTGATGCCTTTTGTTCTTTTAAAATTTGCGAGGGTTTACTAACATCGACATAATCTAAGTAGAATTTGTATGCTTCTTCAATAATAGGTTTGGTATGTTCAACAAAAAAACGATCCTTTACACTAAGATTTGATTGATCCAAGAAATAATAGAAGTTGTAATTGAAAGACGTCAAATCTGTGCTATGTTCAAACACCTGATGGATAATATTTCCATAATCTAAATTAAAATTTGGCCGATCATCTTTAATCCCGAGAAGATACTGCACAAAATAGTCAAAGGGGAGTTTATTATACGTGTCAATACTTGAAAATGATAATTTTAGTGGCAATTTATGGGAATAATTAATACCTTTGAAGCGATAATCAAACATTGAGTAACTATTAACATTAGGATTAAATGCATGAAGTCTAACTAGGTCTTCACTTAAATAATTATAATTACGGAAATCATCACGTGATAAGCCGTAAATATAATTTAAATACTGCGAACTATAAATAATTGTTGGCGGCTCATTTCTTATAACCGCCAAATTCAAAGAACTTACA
Source organism: uncultured Caryophanales bacterium (assembly GCA_937895315.1). Classification (GTDB taxonomy): domain Bacteria; phylum Bacillota_I; class Bacilli_A; order RFN20; family CAG-826; genus UBA1361. Next base: position 11,118 of record CALAWM010000166.1, read on the forward strand.
AGCGGTGATATTTCAAATTTTTGATTACTAAAAATTTCTGCAAAAGAAAGGTGCAAGTTTTGGATATTTTTGATACTAGTTTTTAGTTTTTCTTCATTAATAATCGCTTTATCAGCCGAAGTAAGAACACCCAATTCTTTACATTCACGACTGGTGAGAAGTCTTGAACTACTTTCAATCAGAGGGGCAACTCCTTGCGCAAAATTCAAATAGAAATAGTGCTTTTCATCTACACTAAAATCTGGTAATTCATCAATAATTTCAATCCCATCATTTTCAATAAGATTAACGGTTGTCGTAGAAAGTTTATAGCGTAAATACTCTAATCTACTTGATTCGGGTATTTTATCTAAATCAAGAACGGAAATCATATTTAAAAAGGCATTAAATACTGATGTATTTTCTTCATTAGACTCAGTTATTTCCTTTAAGGTCTTTTGACCACTAAGCAGTGCATTAAAGAGATCTTGAATTTCTGGATATGTAATAAGCGGAAGCGGGTTATTTTGGAAAAGAAGGCCAAATTGTGGGGCTAGATGACGAATTAGTGATAAGTATTCACTTGAAGGTTTAACTAGTTTTATATCATTAACACTTATGCCTTGTGCAATAAGCGACGAAATATTGTTTAAAACATCATAGATTTCTTCAATACTTGTCTTATATTTAGAAACCTTTGGGGAATAACTTCCTTCAAGTGGTAAAATCTTAATTTTTCCTTTAACTTCACTTAATAATTCCATAATGACCGGATGGTTTTTGAGATAAGAAGAAAGTAATATATTTTTACCGGCAAAGGCGTAAGAAGCGTAGGAATCAATCGTAATAAACTGATCACTAATTAGTGCTTTCCGATATGAAGACAATTCTTTGGTCTTCAATGTCTTATTGCTATTTTTACTAAAGATTAGATTTTCATAAATGATCCGTGCATGCTCTAAGTCAAAATTATACTTGTTAATGAGTTCAATTAAAGTATCTTCATTTACGCGACCCAAAAATAAGGAAATAAACTCATCATCGCTTAAAATCTTTGTTTTAAGCCAGGGATAAGTATTTTTTAACTTTAATAGTTCTAATTTCGTCTCATAGTTCGAAATAATAAAGTCATGGTTAGCGAGAATTTTAACAATTTCCTTCATATCTTTGATTATATCAAAAATAGTGCCAAAGCCTGGCACTATTTGTTAATAAGTAGTTACTTTCTATTCTTCGTTATCGCTACTAAAAGTTAAAACAGCGCTGACTGCTTTTTGCCAGCCACTATATTTCTTATTACGTAACTCTTCACTCATCTTTGGTGTATAGGTTTTATTATATTCATGGATTCTCGTTATAGCCTTGATTGATGGGAAGAAGCCAGTATAAAGCCCAGCAAGATAACAAACGCCGAGACTTGTCGTTTCATATATTTTCGGGACCCTGATACTTGTATTTAAGATGTCGGCTTGAAATTGCATTAAATAATGATTGACAGAAGCGCCACCATCGACACTTAATACTTTTAAGTCTTGCCGCGATTCGGCAATCATCACATCAAAAACATCACGCGATTGATAGGCAATCGCTTCAAGCGTCGCTCTAGTTATTTCAAGGTTACTTACTTCTCTTGTTAGACCAAAAATTGCGCCCCTTGCTTTATCATCCCAATAGGGAGTTCCAAGCCCAACAAATGCCGGGACAAAGTATACGTTATCATTTTGATTAGCCAAAAAGGCTGCATTTTCCGTGTCTTTTGCTTCTTTAAAGAGTTTTAATTCATCACGAAGCCATTGGACCGCGGCCCCACCGACAAAAACACTACCTTCTAAAGCATAAGTGACTTTATCATCAATTTTCCACGCAACAGTCGTTAAAAGACCCTTATTTGATAATTCAACTTTATCACCAATATTCATGAGCATAAAGCACCCGGTGCCGTATGTATTCTTTGCATCCCCGGGTTTAAGACACATTTGGCCAAATAAGGCCGCTTGCTGGTCGCCGGCGACTCCGGTAATTTTAATATGATGGTGAAAGAAAGTTGTCTCACCAAATAAATCCGAACTTCCTAGGACTTTTGGAAGCATAAGCCGTGGAATGTTAAATATTCTTAATAATTCATCATCATAATCCATTGTATTAATATTAAAGAGCATTGTTCGGGAGACGTTACTTACATCAGTGACATGATTTGTTTCATTTGTTAACTTATAAATAAGCCATGTATCAACCGTCCCAAAAAGTAGTTCCCCATTTTCCGCCCGGGCTTGGCCATTTGGCATATGATCTAAAATATAACGGATTTTACTCGCACTAAAATAGGGATTAATA
>CALAWM010000167.1 GCA_937895315.1 uncultured Caryophanales bacterium
GTGCAAATTCTTGAAGGGAAAACCTTTATTCCCCGCCAAAAAGTTGTGGCTAACTTTGTCAAACTTGATACGACAAAATAGAGAAGAGGATACTATGAAGTTATTTGATGATTTGCTTTATCGGGGTCTTATTAAAGACTTTTCGAATGAAGCAAAGATTAAAGAAATGTTAGAAACACCGCAAGTTATTTATTGTGGTTTTGACCCTAGTGCATCCAGTATGCATATGGGTAATTTTGTGATGATTTTAACGTTAGTGCGGTTACAAAAAGCCGGACATAAAATTATTGCCGTTGTCGGTGGAGCGACCGGTATGATTGGTGATCCAAGCGGTAAAAGTGCCGAACGTAATCTCCTTGATATTGAAAGTTTAAACTACAATACTGCGCAAATTGCCGCTCAATTAGGAAAATACCTTGACTTAAGTGACCCAAAACGGGGTGAAATTCTTAATAACTATGACTGGCTTAGTAAGATTAACATCTTAGAATTTTTACGCGATTATGGTAAATATTTTACCGTTAATTATATGCTTGCTAAAGATACCGTCGCCCGCCGTTTAGAAGACGGAATTAGTTATGCTGAATTTAGTTATATGCTCCTGCAATCCGCGGACTTTTTACACCTTCATGAAAAACATAATACAACGATGCAAATCGGCGGTAGTGATCAATGGGGGAACTTAATTAGTGGTCTTGATTTAATTCGGAAAGTGAAAGGTAATGACGTTAATGTCCAAGTTATGACTGCTCACCTATTAACAAATAGTGAAGGGGTTAAATTTGGTAAAAGTGTCGAAGGAGCCTTATTCCTTGATCCAAAGAAATTTAGTCCATATAAACTTTACCAATACTTCTATAACGTTAGTGATGAAGATGCCTATAAGTTTTTAAAAGTCTTTACCTTCTTACCCAAAGAAGAAATTGAAGCACTCAATATTGAACATCTTAGTGCACCCCATAAAAGACTTGCCCAGTCGCGTCTTGCCGAAGAAGTATTAATTATCGTCCACGGTCAAGAAGCCCTTAATCATGCGATTAAAATGAGCGAAGCCCTCTTTAGCGGGGATGTGAAAGATTTAACAAGAGAAGATATTAATGATCTTTTTGGCAACATTATTACGCCTCTAGAAAAAGACACTAAATTAGAAGACGCATTGATTAGCCTAAAAGCGGCCGCAAGTAAAAGAGAAGCACGGGAATTTATTAACGGTAATTCCGTAAGTGTAAATGGCCAAAAGGTTAATAATCCAAACTTAGTACTTACTAAATATTATTTACTACACAATGAATTTATTATCGTAAAACGCGGTAAAAAACAATATTTTGTTGGTAAGATTGCTTAAACTACTATAAAGATAAAAAAAGACCCACCGGTGAAGGTGGGTCTTTCTTTTTGTTTGGTTATTTTTTAGAGTGCGCGGTTGTAGAATTCAATAATTAATGCTTCTTGAATGTCTTGAGCAACTTCACTACGTTCTGGTAACCGATCAAAGCGAGCGCTTAATTTTTCTGCATCAAGAGTGATGAATGGAACTGGGCGGTCGATCTTTTCAAGATTGAATCTGAAGAGTTTAATATCACGGCTATTTTCGCTAACGCTGATGGTGCTTCCGGCTTGAACTAAGAAGCTTGGGATATCAACTTTTTTGCCATCGACTAAGATGTGGCCGTGGCTAACAAGTTGCCGAGCTTGCCGTCTAGTATTGGCTAAGCCAACACGGAAGACGAGGTTATCAAGGCGTGACTCAAGAATTTGAATAAACGCTAAACCAGTGACGACGTCTTTATTTTTCTTGGCTAATAAGAATAACCGTTTGAATTGGCGTTCATTGACACCATAGACGTGACGAAGTTTTTGTTTTTCAAGAAGTTGTTTTCCGTATTCGCTGACTTTACTACGACGTTTGCCGTGTTGTCCGGGTCCAAATGGACGTTTTGCTAATTCTTTTTCATTTTCAAGAATTGAGTAGTTTAAGCGCCGGGAAATTTTCCAACTAGGTCCTGTGTATCTCATGTGTTTTCCTCCTTTTCTTTATTTGCATACTAAACAAAAGGTGCAAACCCCTCGTTTCTGGATGTTTATGATTCTTCTTTTCGCCGTGTAGCATAGGTTACTTGGATCGTTTTACGTATAAACATTAGACAAACGGTGTTTACATGCTGCTTACATGCCTTAATATAATATATTAACTTGAAGGTTTAGTCAACCTTAAAAGTCTATTTTTTAAAAATAACGAAGTAACTTTATTTTATTCAATTTCTTCAGTAGGTTCTTTTTTCTTAATTACTGCGCAAAAGGTTTCACAATTTTTTGCATAAGCGCATCCCGCACATGATCTTTTATTTTGATATGCAAGGAAGATAATAACCCCCACTATTAAGAGAACGACAACGACTAAAATAATGATATCTGCACTACTCATAAAAGACCTCCTATAAGTGTTCCGGTTTGATAAATAATCGTCGCAATTAAAAAGGCAACGAGGGTTTGAATGGCCACCGCTTTAAGCATTTTCCAGCCACTGCCAAATTCTTTATGCATCGCACCAATCGCGCCAAAGCAAGGGGCACTAAATAAGTTAAATGCCATAAATGCATAAGCTGATGCCGGAGTGAAGAAGGAGAAGAGCGGACTAGTAAAGATGGTATGAGCCTCGCCAGCTTCCCCACTAAGTCCGGCAATGATTGATAATGATGTAATAACTTGTTCTTTGGCAACTAGTCCTTGAATAATACTAACCGCCGCCGCCCAACTATTCGTTCCTAAGAAAGGATAAAAGACCCATGAGAATAAGCGACCAATATCACTTAAAATACTTTCTTCAATCGGAACCCCATAGGTAAAGGTCCAATTGAAACTTAGTAATAACCAAATGATGATGGAGGCTAAAAAGATAATTGATCCGGCTCTTGTAATAAACGCCCATGTTTTTTCCCACGTTGTTTTTAAAACATAAGTTAAATTGGGGGCTTTATATGTTGGTAATTCTTGAATAAAGGCTGAATAGCCAGCGCCCTTCATAAAGCGTTTCATCGTTAATGCTGTAACTAAAATAACAACGATTGCTAAGAAGTATAAAGAAGCACTAACAAGGCCAATTGAATCTTTAAAGAAGTAACCGGCAAATAAAGTAATGATTGGCAATTTAGCGCTACAAGGAATAAAAGGAGTTAGTAAAATAGTTAAGCGCCGCTCGTTTTCATCATTGATCGTTCGGGTTGCCATAATTGCCGGAACACTACATCCACTACCAATAATAAAAGGGATAAGGGCTTTCCCGGATAGTCCAACTTTGCGGAAGATGCGGTCAAAGAAGAAGCCAATTCGCGACATATATCCGCTTGCTTCTAAAAAGGCGATTAAAAGGAATAATATAAGTAGTTGCGGCACAAAACTTAAAATGGCCGTTACACCGTTTACAATACCATCTATCATGAGGCTTACTGCCCAAGGAGAAGCGCCGACGTTAGTTAAAAAAGCGCTAAATTGCACACTTAACATTGCAAAAAGCTCTTCAATTAGCCCACTTAATCCACTGCCAACGGGACCAGCGGATAGGAAATAGACACCAAACATTATTAAAATAAAAATAGGAATGGCTAAATATTTATTAAGAATAATGCGGTCGATTTTATCGGTTAAAGTCCGTGGGTTTTCAAGACTAGATACAGTTTGATCACGAATATTTTCAACATAGTTATAACGTTGGTCTGCAATAACTTGTGGGATATCATTTTCATAATTATCCTCTAAGTGTTTTATTTCTTTATCAACATTAAGTTCAATTCTAATTGGTAAACTTTGATCATTTTCTAATAGTTTTACAGCTAGGAATCTTTTTTCATTCATGAGAATGTTATCTTCAACTTCAATGATTGTTCTAAGTAATTCACCTTCATAAATCGTTGGGAATTTATCCGTTGTTATTTGATGATTTTTTATAATACTTATCAATTCTTTAATTCCGGTTCTTTTTAATGCCGAAATTGGTACAATTGGTAGTCCTAGTTTTTCACTAAGTAAATCGACATTAATCCGGATACCTTGTTCAAAGGCAAGATCAGTCATATTCAGCGCTAAAATCATTGGAATATTAAAATCAAATAGTTGGGTTGTTAAATATAGGCTTCTTTCAATTGAAGTGCTATCAAGAATATTAATAATAAGATCGACTTTTTCTTCAATTAAAAACTTCCGAACAATTGCTTCTTCCGGACTAAAAGGAGAAAGGCTATAGATACCAGGTAGGTCAATAATTTCATGTTCGGTTGTGCGTAAGATTCCCGATTTTCGTTCAATCGTAACTCCTGGCCAATTACCAACCTTTTGATTTGTACCGGTTAAAAGATTGAAAAGTGAAGTTTTACCGCTATTTTGATTTCCGATTAACGCGATTCTCATCCGATAACCTCAATCTCAACATCTTTGACGTCATCTTTACGCACTAAAAGATTATAACCACGGAGAACAAGACAGACTGGATCACCTAAAGGTGCCACTTTACTAACGGTAATAATGACCCCACGGGTGATACCCATATCTAAAAGTCTTTGCTTTAAGGCAAGGTCTTCACCATTTATTTTCAAAACGCGAGCTTTTTGCCCCCGTTTAAGGTTATTTAATGTATTTACACTCACGGCTGAGTAATTCCTTTCGTAATTTGCATTACTGCTCTATTAATATACTATATTTCCAGGAAGTTTCAAAGGAAAGAACTACCGAATGTACATTAACTATGTAAATTTTTTCAAAAAAATTGTATAATATACAATATGAGGTTTGAAACTATGAAACTTACATCTTTTATTACTATTACCCCCATAGATATTATATTTATTGTCCTAAGCGCGATTGTCGTCGTCGGACTCTTAATTTTTATATTATCGAAATTCGCCTTCCAAGGCGCCAAAAATAAGAAGATACTCCGTTCTTTATCGGTAAAGTATTCTTATGTCCGGAGTTTATTACTTGGTGAAAATATCCAATATATTAAACGGATTGAAGCAATCAGTGATATTAACTTATTAATGCGTCCTGCATATGACGACTTTTTCTCGCGCTTTGAACAATTAAGAAATGTTGATGATCGCAAAGCATCACGTTCGATTCAAATCTTAAATGAAGCCCTCGCCGCCGGTAATAAAGAATTTAAGAAGAGTCTTATTGAACACCGAACGATTATTTTAGATTATGAACGGAAAGTAACGCAACTTAGTAAAGACCTAACAGCGATGATTAAACCTGAATCGGAAATTCGTGAAGAAAGTGTTTATGATAAAGAAAAGTTACGGATCATTAAGAATATGTACCGCGATAATAAAGATGATTTAGAAATCGTGGTGCCAAGTTTTGAAAAAATATTTAATCAAATTGAATTACTTTTCAAAGAATATGATACGGCATTAAATGGCGCATATTACGATGAAGCCCGGACCTATTTAGAAAAGATTCGGACTTTTAATGATCAACTCGAAAAAAGTTTACAAATCCTACCGCTTTTAGTTGTTAAAGCGACCGTACTTATCCCTGAAAAGATTAATGATCTTAAAAAGCGCTATGATGAAGCCGCTGGTTTTAATGTTCCGCTCCATCATTTACGAGTGAGTCAAGAAATTGAAACCTTCAATGGCCAATTAAGCGTAATTCGCCGCAAATTAATGCGTTTTGAAACACGGGATGTTGAAGAAAATTTAAATAAAATTGCTAATACAATTGATCGTCTTATTGAAAGTTTTAATTTAGAAATTCAAAAGCAAAAAGAATTTGGTGAACTTTATGATTCTACTTATCTTCACGTTAATGAATTAGAACAACGCTATGTCCGGCTTGTTAACCGGATGCCGCAGTTTAAAGAATACTATCAAATTAATCCGATTTATGAACGTAAACTTGATGAAGCTAATGTATATATTAACTCTATGATGGGTGTTAAACGAAGTCTTGATGCCTTCTTACATAGCGCAACCAAACAACCATATAGTTTACTCGTTGAGAAAGTCCATCAATTAAAAGATGAAAGCGCCAAAGTTGAAGAATTAATTCGTGAATTCCAAACATATATGGAAAATGTTCGAATTATTGCCGAAGACGGTTATGCGATATGTGAAGTGCTTTTCATTCGCTTTAAA
>CALAWM010000168.1 GCA_937895315.1 uncultured Caryophanales bacterium
CCTAAAGCATAAATAATACCGCTTCGAATAACGCGCCTTTCAATCGAATAGATTTCACCATCAAAATCGACCGATTTTCCTTTTAATTCTGCTTTAATATCTTTAATTTCAATGGGAACATATACTCTTTTTGCGCGCTTTTCCCGTTCTTTGATCATCTTGTGGTAATTGATTTCTAATTGGTCACGGATCCCGTCATGGACCTCAAGACTCCGAGCGACATCTTCTTCATCGCCATCATCAACAATGAAGTCTTCATCATCATCACTTTCATCATCTTCGATAAATGGTTCGCTGGCATTATCGCTCATTACGAATTCATCTTCTTCGCCATCAGGGATAATCGTAACTTCACTTTTTAGTTCAAAGTTATAACCTAGTTCATTTAAAAGCAACGAAAATTCGTGCATAACACTTTTCGCATCAAGCGCTTTAATTTCATCACTAAATTTGAAAATAATTGCTTCATTTTGTAAGGCACTTAAAACGTAATGATGTTTACCAAAGTATGTATATTCATACCATGCATCAAAAAGATTAAGGGCGTCACTTACAACTGGTAATTTGGTGTAGGCATAAATTACTTTATATTCGTAACTAATGTTCATTAAAGCACTGCTAAAAGCAATGTAATCTTTAAACTTCCACGGTTCAGCTTTTAAGAGTGTGTAATGCCAGACATCGTCTTTTTTCTTATATTCAAGAAAAGTGAGGCCGATACGTTTTGCATCTTTAAAACGAATTGATTCAAAAAAACGTGCCCCAATATCATTCATTACAATAGTACTCCGACAAGGGCAAAGATGTCCTTAAATAAAATGGCAATTGTTAATAGGATTAATAGGATTGCACCGGCAACTGAGGCAACTTGCTTAAAGCGTGGACTAATTTCTTGACGGGTAATTGCTTCGATAGTCACGACTAATAAATGCCAACCATCAAGCGGCGGGAATGGTAATAAATTAAAGAGTGCAAGGTTAACACTAATTAATCCCCAAAGGAATAAGAATGATGCTAAACCTTGATTTTGTAAGGTGGAAGCCGAAAGATTAAAGATACCAACTGGTCCACTGACATTTTTAAGTCCATCAGTAAAAAGTGATTGTAACCCGCGAATAACGGCTGTTACCGATAATTTAAAGTCTGCATTAGCAAGTCTAAAAGTATCGACAAAGGAATTACGATAAATTCGTTTATTAAAACTCATCCCTAATGATTCAAAGATATAGCCTTCTTCAGGTTTTTCACTATTTTTTAAAACAGTATTAAAGGTTAAGGATTTAGTGGTTTTAACCCCACCATCATCAGGGTTACCGCGCATCACATCAACATCAAGCGTTAAGACATCGGTCGCTTTTAAAGGTTCAAGATAATATGAACTTTCGGCATCAAGCGCGGTGGCGTTTACTTTTAAGAGTAAAAGATTCGTTCCACCAAAATCTAAATTATTAATTGATTGCGGATTAAAACGCACATAGTATTCAGGTTCAGGGGCACTTTGATCAAGTTTTGCGAGACCAAAATATTGAAATTCCGGACCATTTTCGCCAAGAGTGCCGACTTTAATATCAAGGACGTCATCGGAAAGGATATCTATGGCTTCGGCTTTACTCCCGGCCGTGACCGTTAATTTGCTTGAAAGTCCAACTTGGTTTAAGACACCATTTGAGAATAAGAAAATCATATAACCTAACACTAGGTTCATGACAATCCCAGCCGACATAATAACGGCTCTTTTACCGCGGTTAATGCCTAAAAGACTGCGACTTTTATCAATTTCAACCCCTTTGTATTCATCGGGTAAAGTATCTTCTTCACCATACATCGCCACAAAGCCACCAAGGGGGAGGGCACGTAATGAATAATACGTTTCCCCTTTCTTCTTGCGGAAGATTTTTGGTCCAAAGCCGATTGCAAATTCAAAGACATAAACTTTGAATATTTTCGCGGCCATAAAATGCCCTAGTTCATGGATGGTAATAAGCACACCAAGCATGACTAGAAATAAAAGTATGTTTAAAATATTACTGAAAAATCCCATATTCCCTCACTTTACACTAATAGGCTCCACTGATTATTAATTAAAATAATGAGCATTGAAGCGACAATACTTACTAAAAGTAAACTATCAATTCGATCTAAAATCCCGCCATGTCCAGCAAGAATGAAGCCATAATCTTTCATATTTAAATGTCTTTTCGTCGCACTAAAGAAAAGGTCACCAATATTGGCAGCAAGCGGCATGACGAGACTAATAAGTACTAAGTAATACCATTCTTTGTGCGTCAAGATTGATAAAATTGGATGGCCGGACCACGAAACTATTAAAGCAAACAAGAGACTAAAGACGAAGGAAGTAACAACACCACCGACAAAGCCTTCCCATGTTTTATTTGGGGAAATTCGGGGTGCCATCTTATGTTTGCCAAATAAGACCCCAATAAAATAAGCACCGATATCATTCATAATCGTTCCTAAAATAATGTAAACGACAAGGAAACTGCTAGTAAAGAATCCTAGCGTATTTAAAAGTGGGTCTTCAACGGCGACAAATTCCGGATAAAGTCTTAGGAATATAAAGGACTGGAAGCCAAAGCCGGAGAATAAAATTAATAAGAATAAATAAGCAGCAATATCAAAATTAAAGTGCTTATCAAACACTAATAAGATGAATAAACCGATTAAGATTGTTGCAAGTAAGAAACTACTTACGCCAATCGTATCAAAACCAACGTCAACGACCCATTTGGTAATATCCAAAAAAACATAGCCGTTAGCAATGTTTGCCGCAAAATTCTTTTTAAAGAAATTCCAAAACGTAACGGCAAAGACCGAAATAATAACAATTAAATAAATGTACCAATATTTTTTGGAAATACGCGTTCCTGCCATAATTTCAAAAACAGCAAGGAATGAGGCAAGAAAAACTAAGGCTAGGAAATACCAACCACCAAGAAAGATAGCGGGAACAACGATAATTGCTAAAATAACCGAAGTAATAACGCGTAAGACCATCGTCTTCTTTGTTGCTTCCGATATTTCATTTACCGAGATTTTTATTGTGGATAATCGTCTTTTGTGTACTTTTCTTTCTTCTTCCATTATTTAAGTCCTCCAAAACGTCTCGTCCTTTGCGCATAAAGCATTAAGTCACGATCTAACGTTTCTTTATTATAGTCGGGCCACATTGTGGGGGTAAATATAAATTCAGCATAAGCGACTTGCCATAACATAAAGTTAGAAAGTCTTTCTTCGCCACTCGTTCTAACAAGTAAATCAACCGGTGGTAAGTCTTTTGTATCTAAATAGTTTTCAAAAAGTGCTGGTGTTAAGTCATCAATTTGAATAGTTTCATCATGACTTAACTTCTTTATAGCACGGATTATTTCATCTTTGGCGCCGTAATTGATGCAGATATTTAAGATAAGATTTGGGTTATTTTTTGTTTCTTCGACCGCGACACGGATAGCCTCTTGCGTTGATGCTGGTAACTTAGTGAGGTCACCACTTGTAACGATTTTGATTCCTTGTTTCATGACTTTTTTTAAAACACTCTTTAGTCTTTGCTCTAAAGTTTTGAAAAGAAAACTCACTTCACTTTTTGGTCGATTCCAGTTTTCGGTACTAAAGGCATAAACACTCATCACTTTAATACCCCGTTCATTGACCGCTTCCGCGACATCAAAAAGACTAGAAAAACCATGACGATGGCCATAAGTTCGCGGTTTATTCCGTGCTTTTGCCCAACGTCCATTCCCATCTAAAATAAAGGCAATGTGTTTTATTCCAAAATTTTTGCTATCCAGAATCGTTTCGTTTTTCATACATTAAATTATACACAAAAAGTCATAAATCATACGTATATAACATTATTCAAATGTTAAACATAAAAAAAGACCGATAGATCGGAAGAGCACACGTCT
>CALAWM010000169.1 GCA_937895315.1 uncultured Caryophanales bacterium
AAGACCTTTCTTTTGGCAATCGGACTATCTTTTGAAACGCAAAAATATAGTTCAGTTTCAAGCAATACTTCGCGGTTATAATTTTCCTGTCCGGCTTCGTTTAAGATTGAAAAACCGACGTCAAGCTCCTTATTTTGTATCATTTTACGGATTTTAAGCGATCCTTCTTCCCATATTTCGAAATTAGCGTCTGGATGTTCTTTTATAAAACCGCTATGGATTTTGGGAAAGAGGAATGAACCAATCATCGGAGGAACGCCAATCCGTACTGTATATTTTTCTTTAGATAAATCTTCTAGGTCTTTTTTGAAGTTGGTAATGGACTCGATCAGAAGTTTTGCTCTTTCATAAAAGTATGATCCTTCATTCGTTAAAGTTAAGCCGCCTTTAGAACGGTGAAAGAGTTTTAAATTGAATTCTTTTTCCAATAGATTAATGGCACTTGTTAGGGCTGGTTGAGTTACAAATAGTTTCTTTGCCGCCATGTTAAGTGAGCCATGATGACAGACCGCAATGAAGTAATTTAGTTGTACGATTGTCATAATAAATTTTCCTTATACTTCATTGTACCATTTAAGTTAATAATCGTTATTTTGAGCAATAATTCTAATAAAAAAGACCTTCATTACAAAGGTCATCTATTTTTTAATGGTGCAGCCAGAGAGACTTGAACTCTCACGGGATTACCATACGCCCCTCAAACGTACGCGTCTACCAGTTCCGCCATGGCTGCATCGCCTTAAATTATAACAACTTTTCAAAAACTTTCAAATACAATAATACAATAATTTAATTATTGTGAAATTTCTATTATTTCTTCGGTTTCAATTGTTTCCTTTTTTCGTATTTTAAGAATATCAAAAGTAAGGGTCGAAATAATTACGATATTTAAACTTGCGGCGATAACTAAGTTTCCGGATGCTTCTAGACTTTTAAAGAGCCAACCGCCAAGGATAAAGTTGGCGTAAGCAATAATACTTGCAGCTTGGGAGATAAAAATAAGCCAAAATCTTCGCGGATTATGTAGAACATATAACACAATAAAGATGTCGCCCATGAAGAAGTAACGTTCATGCATATGCGGTAATAAAAAGGGTGAAAGGAAGGAAAAGAGAGTTCCTAAGGCTAATAGGGACTCATTATTAATTTCAATTTCCCGTTCATAAAAGACTTAAGTAAATATTATTAAAATAAAAAACGCAAAAGGTACCCCAAATAATTGGACAGCATTGACCCATTTGGCAGTGTTATTGAGATTTTGGAAAAATGCATACAATGATCCTGAATTCATATTGGGAGCGCTATAAGTACCAGAAACCCCCAGCAATAGATCAAAAGGCATCTTAAGGGAGGCACCAAAAATATAGGAAGGAATAAAGGTCAAGAATATAACAACCGGGGGAATTAATAAATATAATAAATTAAACCTTCTTCGTAAGAATAAAATCCCGACAATTGGCAGGATGAAAAACATATGTAATTTAATACTTAAACCAAGACCAATGAAAATCATTGCCAGACATTTTTTGTCCTTCATTAGAAAGTAAATAAACCAAACACCCATGCCCGCGAACACAGCATCACTTTGTCCCCAAAGCGCACTATTGATGAAGACAGTTGGTAAAAAGAGGGCCAAAGTGTAACCTAAAACCATCAAAAGGCGGTTATTTTTTGATAAATGTTTAATGGTGAATAAGACCCCAAGCGCCATAATAAAATCAAAAATCCCAGAAATTAGTTTAATAACCGCGATATCACTGATTGGTAGATAACTAAAGAGGGCAATTATAAAATAATAAAAACTAGGATAATTTGCGTATACTGTCGAAGTGACAGTCAAGCCATCAAGGGGATTACCGTAAGGAATATTTTTACCTGGTGTCCGGAAATAACTTATCGGAGTGCTATTTAATGAAAATAATCCGCCGTTATCACGAATATATCTTGTCCAAGGTACTAAAAACCAATAAGTATCACCACTTTGAAATTCAATAAAGAAAATACGAAGAATTATTGCCATAACGCTAATAAATAAGATCATAAGAATATGACCGTGGTTATTTAAAAGCCATTCAAAACCATAATGAATTGTTTCACTTGCTTTATTAAATAATTCTTTAATCTTGGTTAGGAATTTCTTCATCAGGTTTTTTCTCCAAAACTTCCTTTTTTGGACGGAATAGAATTAACTTTCTACTAATATAATTATAAATAAGTACGACAAAAGTTGCGACTCCAAACACAAAGACGAACCATAAGAAGTTTGTTTGCATATCAATAATAAGATTACCTAACTCTTTAATTGCGTAATTAATTAAAAAGCCGATAGTACTTAAAAGTACAAAAATCACAAACCCTTTGACTGATCTTGAAGTCTTTTTATTCTCAACATTTTTAAATACAATCACAATTGAAAGAATGTAATTCGTTATTACCCCAAAGATAAAACCAAAAAGCGCGGCTAAAAAGATATTCAAAGTAATGGTCATGCCGATTAAAACGTATTGATCAGCGGTTGGATAAATTACATACTGAATAAGCGCACTAACGCCGAAGTCGACTAACGTACAGATTACCCCTACAACGATAAAACGAATAATCTCATATTGATTTTGTTTGTTTTGCAAAAATTTCTTGAGCATGAGAATTGGTTTTCCTTTCCGTTAAATAATATATTAC
>CALAWM010000170.1 GCA_937895315.1 uncultured Caryophanales bacterium
TGGGCAAAATAAGGCGAGTGCTTATGAAAAGCGCGTTGTAACCTTTTGTCCCTCATGCTATGCCAAAATTGACAGTGCGACCGCGACGAAATGTAAGATATGCGGGGTCGAATATATTTGTCCCCGCTGCGGCAAATGTAAAAATAGCGTGAATCATCCACCAACAATTAATTAAAAGGTTAAGGAGAAGGGAAACTTTCTCCTTTTTTCTTCATGACATTATGTTATAATACTTTTATCTAATAGATAACTATTAGTAGAAGGAGAACCTCATATGGAAAGTTTAGTATACGAAACAATTGAGAAGCTTGAACAAATCAAGGCCCTACGTTTAGAGGAAAGAGGACTCTTAAGTCGGTATACAGATGATGAAATTTTATTGCTAATTACTAATTTAGTAGAAGCACTTAAAAGCGAATATCTCTACCAATAAAAGAGACTTAAATCCATCTAAATTACACGGGTAACCGTGTTTTTTTTATTGTTTAAGGCTACTTATATTTTTAATTAAGTCGGTATTCTTCAAATCATGGGGATACACAAGATAGATCCCCCGTTCTAAATAAAAGTCTTTAACTTTAATCTCCTTCAAAGTACCAACCTTTAAATTAACTTCACATAATGCCCGACTCATAACACTAAGACCATGCCCGGCGATGATAAGTTGCTTAATAAGTGCCGTATTATCAATTTCTAAAATAACATCGAAGTTAGAGATACTATCTAGATGATTTAATAAATAATTTTCAAACGCGAGCCGGGTATTAGCTTTTTCATGACGTAAAATAAACTTTTCACGTTTTAATTCTTCGGTTGTAACGTCATTTTTATTCGCTAAAGGGTGATTTTTCGGACCAATGATAATTAGTTCATCTTTCACTAATAATTCAACGTTAAATTCGGTGGTTTGCGGGGTCCCGTCAACAATGACAAAGTCAAGTTCATTAAGGCGCATTCTCTCAATTAAATTACTCGCCAAATCGGTGTGGAAGTTGAATCTTAATTCGGGATATTTGCGTTTAAATACGTTCAGGATTTCGGGAATAAAGTAACCTCCGGCCGTTAATGTAATGCCGATATCAAGCTTATTGATCCCACCTTTATTTTTATTCAATTCTTTTTCAATATTCCGGTTTAAAGCAATGAGTTTTTTAGCGTTACGCACTAAAACTTCCCCTTCATAAGTTAAAGCAAGATTCCGGCCAATCCTTTTAAAGATTTTGATGCCATACATTTCTTCAAGCGCTTTAACATGTTGGGTTACCGC
>CALAWM010000171.1 GCA_937895315.1 uncultured Caryophanales bacterium
GGTGCGCATAATATTACTTGTCCCGGCATATGCGGTTGCATAATATGCGCGGAATAAGAGCGAATTTCCGTCAATAATAATGAATCGTTTACTCATTAATGTACCTTTCTATGGTCTGGACAATAAGTTGTTTTTCATCGTTTTTCACTTCAAGATGTCCAGTCACTACATATATTTCATTTGTTAATAAATTTTCTTTTAACGCTTTAAATGTATTAGGGAAAATGACAAGATTTAACCAGTCACTATAATTACTAAGGGTCGCAAAAGCCATTTGATCACCTTTTTTCGTTTTAATTTGCCGTGCACTAACAAGAATACCAAGGGTTTTGAATGTTCCAGACGTTAGGTTCATTAATTCGCTAAGTGGGGTAACATCTTTAACTTTGATAAGTGCTAACGGATTTAAAGTAAGCGGAAAACGTAATCTTTTCACTTCATATTCGGTCTTTTGATTAATATTTTCTTTTGGTTCATCAACAATAATCGCCATAAGCGCTAATTCATCAGTAAATAACCCAATTTGCATCGTTACTAATCTTGTGATTATAAGCGCGGAAGAAGAAGTCTTGCACATTTTTAAAGGGCTTTTCATCGCGTAATCTAATAATAGTGCGAACACTTTCATAATTTAAACCAATGATTTCACTTAAAGGAAAAAGTAAACCGTTACCTTTTCTTATAAATTCAGTGTTAGATTCCTGCACGCTAGGCGGATAAAGCGTAATTCCTAATGTTTTTAATTCACTGCGCACGAGTTGGAATTTTTTGGGGTCACTAATCGTTGTTTTAAGGATTTCTTTATAAAATTCATGCGGGAAATATGTCTTTAAATAAGCAAGTGCCATCGTAATCATGGCATAAACGACCGAGTGACTTTTGTTAAAACCATAATCAGCGAATTTTAAGATATCATTAAAAACTTTGTTTGCTTCTTTATCTTTAAATCCTTTGTCTTTCGCGCCTTTTAAAAATTTCTCTTTATTGGCCAAAATATTTTTTTCGTCTTTTTTACCAATTGCCCGTCGTAATAAATCGGCATCGGCGAGTGAAAAACCGGCCATTGCCGTGACGATTTGCATAATTTGTTCTTGATAAATAATAATGCCATATGTTGAACCAAGAATGCGCTTAAAATCATCATTAATGTAAGAAATTTCCGTGTTATTATGTTTTCTTTCGGCATAATCGCCAATGTAAGCCATTGGACCAGGTCGATAAAGGGCAAGGAGGGCACTTACGTCATTAAAGTTTTCGGGACGTATTTCTTTAATGGCCTTCCGCATCCCTTCACTTTCCAGTTGGAAAAGACCAATCGTTAACCCGTCACTTATAACTTTATAAATACGTGGGTCATCGAAGTTAAGATCATAAAAATTAATATGGGCATCATATTTTTTATTGACGGATGTAATGATGTCATTAATTAGCGATAAATTGCTTAATCCTAAAATATCAACTTTAAGAAAGCCTTGGTCTTCCAAAAAGCCCATTTCGTATTCACTGACCCGGAGTCCGTTATTAAAAAAGGTTGGAAGATTTAAATATAGAGGATCACCATCAATAATAATGCCAGCGGCGTGTAAACCGCTTTGGCGCGGGAACCCTTCAAGTTTCACGGCATGTTTAATTATTTCTAAATTATAAGCATCCGCGTCAATGAGTGATTTGAATAAAGGAACCTTTCGGTATGCGTCACGTAAAGAGTAGTTGTTGTTACCTAAACTCTTGCTTAGACGGTCGATAAACTTGATGTCGATTTGAAAGATTCGTCCCGTATCACGAAGCGATGCTTTCGCGGCGTTAGTTTGGAAAGTGACAATCTGGGCGACGCGCTTCTCACCATATGTTTTTTTAATATAATCAATGACTTCACCGCGCCGAGTATCCATGAAGTCAATATCAATATCCGGCATCGTCACACGCGATGGATTCAAGAATCGTTCAAAGAGTAAATCATGTTTTAAAGGATCGACAAAGGTAATCTCTAATAAGTAACTAACAAGTGAACCAGGGGCACTTCCCCGTCCATATCCGACCAATATTCCTGCATTACGGGCGAAACGGACGTAATCACTAACAATTAAGAAGTAGTTAACAAAGTTAAGCGATTCAATGACCCTTAGTTCATGGTCAAGCCGTGTTAAATACTTTTCATCATTATGGAGCCCTAAGGATTTTAGTTTGGCGCTCGTTAATTCTCTTATTTTTATACTAGGATTATAATTTTCGGGAAGCGGGAAATTATATGGTCTTTTAATTTCAAAATTAAATGATAAGCCATCACTTATTTTTAAACTATTTTCAATTTCCTCACTAGTGTAAAGATTCAATAAACGACCTTCTTCGAGAAAATAATTTTCACCAAGCGGGTTTTCATTCATATCGAGAAAAGTAGCGTTTTTAATGGCATCAATCATTAAATATGTTTTATAGTCATTGGCTTCAAGATAAAGAATATGCGGGAAAGCAACAATATCATAGTTGTATTTTTCGGCAAAAGAGCGTAATTTAGCCCTAAATTCATCACTTTCAAATTCTAAGCCGATATAGAAATTATTGGAAAGCATGGCCCATCTT
>CALAWM010000172.1 GCA_937895315.1 uncultured Caryophanales bacterium
TTATAACCAGTAATTTCCGCAGTATAAATAACGCCAACTCTCGTTCCAGCTAAAGTGTATTCGATAATGGCGGAGACGCCATGCGTTTCTAAACTTGGATCAACCGTAAGAGCGTTATCGCCATCAATATCAGTAACTCCTAAAAGTGTTTTAGGGGTCGCATATTTTGAGGCCACTAAATAATGTTGACCAATTGATTCTAAAGCGGCTTTAAGTGGTTCCGCAGTATATGTTGCGCCGGTATAATCACTAGCGACAAAAAGTGCATCACTAGCAGGTTTACCTTTAATTAATCCATCAACTTTATCAAGGAAACGACCGCCAATCGCCGCGGTTTCGTCGGAATTAACAACACTAAAACCGGCAAAAACGGTATCTTTTAAGCCAACTTCGAATTTAAGACCTGGATTATAGCCGGTAATTTCGGCGGTATAAATAATTCCAACTCGATTACCTTCAAAGGTATATTCAGTAATGAGTAAGACGCCTTTACTTTGAATATCGGTATCGACGGTTAATTCATTTTTGTTATCAATATCACTAACTCCAAGTAAGGTTTTTTGATGATCATAAGGACCGACTGGTTCTGAACTTGAAACATCGGGAACCCGTGGTAATTTACCAGCGCTTACCCCAGTTAAAAGTCCAACACTCATTACGGCTAATAAGCCAGTTGCTAAGTAAGGAATAAAGATTTTTTGATTGGTCCGTCCGGTGTAGAATTTATCAATCATAGGTGAAAAGACGTTTACTAAAGCAATACTAAAGGCGGTCCCTTCAGGATATGCACCCGCAATCCGGATTAACACATTAAATAATCCACCTAACACCCCAATCAACGCTTTACCAAAGTTACTGGTCGGTGAGGTGACGGGATCGGTAAACATAAAGATTGCACCGAACACTAAACCACCAAGGCCAAATTGTAAGAGTAAGTAATCAAAGATATTAACTTTAGCGATTAAAGCAATAAAGACACTACTAAGGGCGACGGTACCAAATAGGAAGACAGGGGTCCGCCAGTTAATCACTTCTCGTGCCGCAAGGACAACTCCGACGACTAAGATCAGTAAGGTGAAAGTTTCACCAATGGCACCGCTATAATTACCAAGCCATAAATCAAGCATTGGGACGTTACTTGCAATTGTACCGGTCATAAATTTAATGCCGCTATTAGCAAATTGTCCAGTAACGGTTACGCCAGCGTTTAAGCCACCAAGGCTTTCTCCACCGGCTAAATAAGGTTTAAGTTGACTACCAAAAGCAAGAGCAAGAAATAATCTCCCTAAGGCGGCAGGGTTAAAGATATTACTACCAAATCCACCAAAAGCATGTTTAACAATTAATGTTGCAAAAATACTACCAAGGGCAACAACATAAACGGGGGTGCCAATTGGGACAGTAAGCGCAAAAATAACTCCGGTCACAACACTAAAGTTTGTTTTGATAAAAGTAACAATATAATCACCAAATTGTCCGTCTTTTTCTTTATTAAAACGAAGACTTCCGGCAATAAGGTCACTAATTAATGTAAAGAGAATACTTACGGTCATAATGCCAATTGCTTTAAGACCATAATTTACCCCAAGCGTGAAATTATAAACGACAGCGGCCACAAAGATAACCGCTAAGCCGATTAATAATTCCATCATGATATGTCCAGTTTTACGCGGACTTCTTACGAAAGGAGCGTTTCCACTAACTATTTTCATAATTTATCACCTACTTCTTTCCTGCTTGATGGACGCGTAAGATTGTTTTTGATTTCTTCATTAAATCAGTTAATTCAATATTACTTGGACAGACATAACTACAAAGTCCGCAGTCCACACAGCGTAATGTTTCAAGTTTTTCTAAACGAACATAGTCACGTGCATCAAACGCCCGCATAATTTCGACAGGTTGAAGTCCGGCGGGACAATTGGCCGTACATTTTCCGCACCGTAAACATGGAATTGTGCGAAACTTCACTTTTTCAAGTAATGTTAAGCCGCCATGATTAGTTTGGAGCGCAAAACTTGCGTCACGAGCCGGATTGCTGGTCATTGGACCGCCCGGTAAAAGACTAAATTCTTTTTCTTCATCAATTTCAAATTCATTAAGAACCACTTCGGCTAAAGTACCAACTGGTACATAGACGTTCGTTGGATTTTTGACGACATTACCGCTTACCGTAATTAATCTTTGGGTAATAACCTTACCTTCGACTAATGCTTCATATACTGACATTGCCGTTGTACTATTATTAACTACGATCCCAACTTCACTTGGGAGCCGGTTATAACGTTTTTTGTAAAGTTCATAAATTAAAGTTGCTTCCCAACCCATTGGGGAACGATCAGGAACTTCTACGACTTTAATATCACTATATTCTTTACTAGCTTCAATTAAAGCGTCACGAGCAGCTTCTTTCTTAACTTTAATGGCAATGACAAGTTCTTTGGCTTCCGCGGCTTTTTGTAAATAACGGGCCCCTTCAACGATTTTTGTGGCATTTAACTTACTAAGCGTATAGTCCGTCGTTAAATAAGGTTCGCATTCTACAGCATTAATAAGCACCGTATGAATACCTTTGACATTGTTGTATTTTAACCATGTTGGGAACCCTGCACCACCAAGTCCGACGATTCCGGCTTCTTTAATAGCCTCGACAATATGTTCTTTCGGGGCATCAAGATTTACTTTTTCAAGTAATGCATCATGTTCCATTTTAAAGTCGTTTTCAATAACGACGTGATCACAAGGACGTCCCGTAATAACATTCATCCGTTTTTCAATCGCACTGACGGTTCCGGAGACACTGCTAAAAAGCGGTACACTAAATTGTTGTCTAAAAGCAATTCTGGTACCTACTTTAACTTTGTCACCGACTTTAACAAGTGGATCACAAGCGGCATTATTACCCGCTACTAACGGAAAATATACATGAGTGACCTTATTGATGTCTAACACGAATGGTTCACGGGCTAGACTTTCTTTTTTATGGGCGGGGATTTTCCGCCGGCCAATTGTTGAAAATAATTTCATCACTATTTCCCTCCATTGCGCTTATTATACACGCGCATAAAGAGGGTTGTAAAGCAAATCGGTAAAATATTATCTTGAAATTAATAAGGGTCTTAACGTCTTTTAAATTTATTTAACCCGGGTCAATTTTTTAAAGATTCCGACCGTTTTTGGTCCGACGTCATAGCGAAAGCGGAAATCAAAGTATCGGGATTTATGTAATACCGCTTTTTGATGGGAAAAGGCTTTAAAAGAGTGGATTCCATGGTAAGCGCCCATGCCACTATTCCCGACTCCACCAAAGGGGAAATGCGGGTTTGCTAGTTGCACAACTGCGTCATTTATACCGACTGAACCACTACTCGTACTTTGTAATACTTTCTTAATTGTTTTGGACGATTTAGTAAATAAATATAAGGCGAGTGGTTTTGGTCTTTCGTTAATAAAACTAATGGCTTCATCAAGATTTTCATAAATGATAATCGGTAAAATTGGTCCAAATATTTCTTCTTGCATTACTTTGGCGTCAAGCGGAGGATTAAGAACTAAGGTTGGTTTAAT
>CALAWM010000173.1 GCA_937895315.1 uncultured Caryophanales bacterium
ATTCATACATGATTACACCTCTAGTCAAAGATGATTATAAAATTCCTAATCTCCAAGTTGTATTGTTATTCTCCTAAAATTATGTTATTTTTTGGAGATTATTTAAAAAGCATCCTTATAATAGATGATTCTTTTCATTATTTATATAATTTATTTAGAATCAGACCTTACATATTTTGTTGAACGCCCACCACCAATTTTTACAATTGTTCCTTCGTCACACAATTCTTTTAATGATGCTTCAACTGAACCTCTACCAATTTTAGGGCATAATTCCATAATATCACTTTTGCTAAATGGACCTATTTTTTGGTCAACAGCATTAATAACCATTTCTTTTGCACTTTGCTTTTTACCTACTAAATCGACCCGATCTTCAAAATCTCGATAAGCTGCAAGTATCGTACCAAGCAAATATTTCACAAAAGGAGTATCATCACATTCATTTTCATACCATCCTTTTGAACTTTGATTCAGAGCATCATAATAATCCTCTTTGGTAATGTGAATTTTCTTTTCTAGCGAAATGTATTTGCCAATAACATATTCACTTTTATATAAAAGCAATGTTGTTAAAAGCCTTGACATTCTTCCGTTGCCATCGTTAAAAGGATGAATACATAGAAAGTCATGAATGAAGATTGGAATTAATACCAAAGGATCGATATTTCCTTTTGCGATAGCCGCATTAAATGATTCACACAATTTTTCAATAGCATCCGGCGTTTCATATGGCTCTAGTGGTTTAAAAATAACTTCTTTTCTACCGTCAGGATATACGGCGTGTATTTCGTTTGAGGTATCTTTGAATCTTCCGCCAAATGCCACATCCAAAAATCGATACATTTCCCGATGAATCTGGAGGATATAGTTCGGTTTGATGGGAATATAATCAAAATTTTCATGAACAAGATTTAAAGCATATCTATATCCTTGAATCTCTTTCTCACTTCTATTTTGCGGGGTCGTTTTATCAATCATTAATTTAGCAAGCCTTTGATTCGTGGTAATAATACCTTCAATTGCGTTAGATGCTTCGGTCGATTGTCTTTTTGCAAGCTCCACTAGTTTTTCTAGTTCGTCCGGTTTTTGATTTAAATATAACTGTTGTCTTCCTTTAAACTCATGAATAAGACCGACATAATTTAAAACCTCTTTATCCCATTGACGATTTTCTAGTTTTGAATAATCAAATATTTTCATCCTTTTATGCTATTCCTTTCCCTATTCTCCAAAATTATATCACCTTTTAGGAGATTAGTAAATAAATAGCGAATAAATCATAATAGGTTTTAGCTATGGGTGCCAAAAGTGTGCCACAATAAAAAATACCCGCATCTAATACGAGTAATTCTATGAATGGTGCCCCCTGCCAGAATCGAACTAGCGACTGATCCTTACCATGGATCTGTTATGCCATTTAACTAAGGGGGCATTGCTAAAAGTATACTAAATAATGAAATAAATATCAATAAATGTAATACAAAGAAAAGAAAATGCTCCCTTATAAGAAGAGAGCAGTTAATTTTGTTATATTTTTCTTAAATAACGGTTGCGCAGATGTCTTGGGTCCATTGATTAAAATCGCCCCAGATATAACATGATAACTTCCGATTATCGATAAATGGATTCCGGGTATTTTGGTATTTTTCAATACCGGCTTGCCGTTGGCCATCACGTTCAATGGTTGGGGCATAATCTAAGTCCCAGCGAAGCATTGTTTGAATCATGAAGTTTTCCGTAATTGAACAGTTAGCAGGATACATTAGTAACATATAAAGTTGCGAACGGGCGATTTCCCCTCGAACCATGCGGGTTGGTGAGAAATATCCGCGTCTTAAGATACTATCTGTTCTTTCGTTAGCGGTATTAACAGTCGTAAATGGGTAGAATGTTTCGGGATCATCTTCATAATTCCATTCCCCATATGAGTTATTACTACGAACTTCATTTAAATCCCAGTCAGCAGCGAATAAGTTGGCGACGTCACTTGAAATATTTTTACGGTTGGAAGCCGCCCGTAAGGAATCATCACCATCGGCAAGTTTTGATTGCGGAAAGGCGTGTTCACGGTTCCATGTTGATAAGACATTAGCGTTATGGCTCTTTAAATCGTAAATTGATAATACTTTTCCAGCGTCTTTTGGATCTTTATCCATTTCGCGGACCGCGGTTAAGGCAGTACTATAGTCAACTTTAACGAAGTTTGCCCACATCTTTTGGTTGAGGGCAGTTTTAAGGGCTTCACCCCGTAAATTGAAATCAATATCGTTCCAATAGGTGCCATCATATTCAGGGAGGGTTTTAAAACCAAAGTCAGCAGGCTTTGGTGAACGGACTGGTTCCGGGGCAACCCAGCCACTTGTGGTTGGGATTGGTTCACTTGAAGAAATTTCTTCTTCACTTGACGCCACTGGTGGTTTACAGGCACTAAGGACACTAAGGGCGACAAGTCCTAATAATAAATTGCGAATTTTCATATTTATAACCTTCTTTTCATTTGTGTAACTATTATAGCAAAGAGCCTTTACTTTGTAAAATAAAGGTCATTATGCGAAAGGTGAGATACTTAATTCGTTGTTAACGACGGTTAAACGATAGGTAATGCGACTATCAATATTCCCTTTAATAATTTCTTCGGCAATATAGGTTTCAAGACTTTTTTGAATAAAACGTTTTAATGGTCTTGCGCCAAATTCCGGAGCATAAGCACTATCCAGGACAAAATCGACAATCTTTTCGTCATAGATTAATTTAAAGTTACTTTCGCTCACATGGACCATGAGTTCATCAAGCATCTTGCGAGCGATTTCTCGTTGCGTTTCTTTACTTAATGGTAAGAAATAAACCGTTTCATCAATCCGGTTAATAAATTCGGGTTTAAAGGTCATCTTCACGAGTTCTTCAACTTTATTTACTTGGTTTTAAAGTTGAAGAACTCGTGAAGATGACCTTTAAACGGTGTTTTTAAAGTTAACTACTCTTCCTTGGGAGTCAGTAAGCCGACCTTCATCTAACACTTGCAGTAAAAGATTAAAGACTTCAGGATGGGCTTTTTCAATTTCATCAAATAACACAATTGAATATGGGGAACGACGTACTTTTTCGGTAAGTTGTCCGCCTTCATCATATCCAACATATCCTGGCGGGGCCCCAATAAGGCGACTCACCGAGAATTTTTCCATATATTCACTCATATCAATGCGGACAATATGTTTTTCATCAGCGAATAAAGCATCGGCTAAAGCGCGGGCAACTTCCGTTTTCCCAACCCCAGTTGGTCCTAAAAAGAGGAAACTACCAATCGGGCGATTAGGATTATTTAGTCCAGCGCGTTGCCGTAAAATAGCGTCGCTTACAAGTCTAAGGGCGACATCTTGCCCAATAACTCGTTTTTTAAGTTGATCATAAAGCGACAAGATTCTAGTTTTATCGCTTTCCATGATCCGTTTTAAAGGAATCCCGGTTTGACGAGCGACAACCGCGGCAATTTCATTCTCGGTGACAGTTTCTTTTAAGACTTTATTATCTTTGGTAATCGATGTTAATTTTTCAATTTTCTTTTCTAAATCTGGAATAACTTTATATTGTAAAGTCGATGCTTCTTCAAATTTCCCATTATTAAACGCAACATTAAGATTAAAGCGGGCGCTTTCAAGTTCTTTTTTGGCAGCACTTAATTCTTCTAACTCGCTTAATTCATGTTTCCATTCTTTCGAGAAATTATCATCTTCTTTGCGGAGATTATCTAATTCTTTGTTGATGTCTTCTAATCTTTTTTTACTTAAAGCATCATTTTCTTTGGCGAGGGCGACTTTTTCAATTTCCAATTGCCGGACTTTCCTCCTTATTTCATCAAGTTCGGCAGGCAGACTTTCGACTTCAACGCGGATTAAAGAACATGCTTCATCGACAAGGTCAAGGGCTTTATCCGGTAAAAAGCGTTCGGTAATGTAACGGTCACTTAAAAGTGCGGCACTGACAAGGGCACTATCGCTAATCTTAATGCCGTGATGGCTTTCATAACGACTCTTAAGTCCTCGTAAAATCGAAATAGTATCTTCAACACTTGGTTCACCTACGATTAAAGGTTGGAAACGTCTTTCTAAGGCACGGTCTTTTTCTATGTAATTTCGATATTCATCAAGGGTAGTTGCGCCTATGGTATGAATTTCGCCCCGGGCCAACATTGGTTTAAGCATATTCCCAGCGTCAATGGCTCCTTCGGCTTTCCCGGCGCCAACAATCAGGTGGATTTCATCAATAAATAAAATGATTTTATGATTACTTTCTTTAATTTTTTTTAAAATGGCTTTAAGCCGTTCTTCAAATTCCCCACGGAATTTCGCCCCAGCAATAAGGGCACCCATATCGAGTTCATAAATTTCTTTATCTAAAAGATTTTGCGGGACATCGCCGGCTACAATCCGTTGGGCAAGTCCTTCAATAATCGCAGTCTTACCAACCCCTGGTTCGCCAAGTAAAATAACGTTATTTTTTGTTTTACGGGCGAGAATTTCAATGATCCGTCTTATTTCACTATCGCGGCCAATGACCGGATCACTTTTATTAGCTTTGGCGTCCTCGTTTAAAAAACGCCCAAACTTTTCAAGAATTTTATCGTCTTGTTCATAATTTTGGAAAGGATTAAACATAAT
>CALAWM010000174.1 GCA_937895315.1 uncultured Caryophanales bacterium
TCCCCCATATTTCCCATATCAGCAGGTTTTGAAACGGTTCCGGTTGGATAAAGTATTTCGGCCGAGAAATCAAATTCGGCGCCACTTTCTTCGGGTTTATATTCTTGACGATAAAATAACTCTTCGGCTCCTTCACTAAAGGAAATCGTGAAGTCAATCGTTATTTTAAAGCCATATTGGACAGTTTCAATTGATTTCGGGAGGACTAATCC
This sequence comes from uncultured Caryophanales bacterium, assembly GCA_937895315.1. Taxonomy (GTDB): domain Bacteria; phylum Bacillota_I; class Bacilli_A; order RFN20; family CAG-826; genus UBA1361. The sequence continues at coordinate 213 of CALAWM010000174.1, forward strand.
TTCAACACCATAGGTGACTTCGCCTCTTTTATCGGCGGAAGTTGGTTTTGGATCATATTGTTTAACCTCGGCTTCACCACCGTCAGTTGTAATGCGATTAATGGTATAGTCGGTTTTGAATACGACATTAAGGGCGATATCGGCAATGATATTATCGATAAAAGCACAACCAGTTAGGGTTGGGAGTATTAGTGCGAGTGATAGTGCTTTAAATTTTCCTAGTTTCATAATGCTTATCTCCTAGTACCATTCTATAACTTTTATAGAATTATTAATGGCATATGCTAAAAAATTATAAAAAAAGACCCCATAGGGCTTTTGGCCCTAACTTGCGCTTGGCAAGTTAGGCACGGGTTGAGAATCTCACTTGGTCCATTAAGGCTTTTGCAAGACTATTTAAGAATTTACGCATATTAGCACCTCCTTTACGTCTACTTCTTATGTGGGGGCGGCAAGCATCTCTGCTTACAATATTTATTATACACTATTTATTACATAAATTTATAAATATGCTCAAACTCCATAAACTTTACTTATAGATAAGCGTGTATTAGTCTTTAGGTTGATTTAAGGACTATAATTAATACGAAGGAGGACAAAACATGTCAAAATTACACACCGGCTTAAATAAACAAGTCGCAAACTTATCAGTCTTTTTCGTTAAATTACACCACCACCACTGGTATGTAAAAGGCTACACATTCTACAAACTTCACGAAAAATTTGAAGAATTCTATGACGAAGTTAATGAACTTTATGACGCTCTCGCCGAAAGATTACTTATGGTTGGCGGAAAACCTTATTCAACCTTAAAAGATAATCTTGCCCATGCTTCAATTAAAGAAGCCAAAGGCGGCGAAAAAATGGAAGAAATGGTCGAAGAAACATTAAACGACTACAAATTACTCCAAAAAGAATTTTATGAACTTATTAAGTTAGGTCAAGAAGAAGGCGACGAAATTACCGTTGATCTTCTCATTGGTGCCGTTAGTAACTTCGATAAGCACATTTGGATGCTTAGCGCTTTTTTAGGCAAATAAAACCTTAAATTTGATAACCCCAGCCCTCTATTATTAATGCTGGGGTTTTCTTTTGCAAAATTTAGACTAAAAGAGTTGACAATTACTCCTTCTTCTTTTAAAATTACTCGTGCTGGATGTTTAGCTCAGCTGGGAGAGCATCTGTTTGACGTACAGAAGGTCGGGGGTTCGATTCCCTCAGCATCCACCATTTAAATAAATCCTTGCTTGGCAAGGTTTTTTTATTTATTCGGTAAAAATGATTTATAATAAATTCTAACACTATTTGAGTATGTTAGAATGATTAAGTATTACGAGAGTTAGGAAAATATTGAATGATTAAAATTGTACCAGTATATGGTGGCCGGAAATTAAGACAATTTATTGACTTTCCCGTTAAGTTATATAAAGGAGTAAAGCAATTTACCCCTTATATTTTTGAAGACGAAATTGCTAATCTTACCCCAAGTCGTAATCCCGCTTCAGCGTGGTGCGATTTTAAACTATTTCTCGCATACGATGGGAAGAAAATCGTTGGCAGAATAGCCGGGATTATTAGTCATTTTGCCAATAAAAAGTATGATCAAAAACGAGTTCGTTTCAATCGAATTGATATGATCGATGATATTGAAGTAACCAAAGCCTTAATTCACGCCGTTGAAGAGTGGGGTTACTCTAGAGGAATGACGGAAATTGTTGGTCCTTTAGGTTATAGTGACCAAGATAAGGAAGGATTATTAGTCGAAGGTTTTGAATATAACAACATGTTTGCAACCTTTTATCATTTTCCCTATTACATGGAGCACCTCGAGAAATTAGGGTTTGTTAGTGATGCAAAATGG
>CALAWM010000175.1 GCA_937895315.1 uncultured Caryophanales bacterium
AACATCGCACTCCGTGGTCCTTTTTTCGAGTAATAAGGATCCATTAAAGTCCGGACTGGTTTTGGGGTAAGCATAGGGACTAAAAGGGCGAATAGAAGAATAATACCGATAATAAAGGTCGCAGTCACACTTGCTTTGTTTCTTCTAAATCTAAAGAAAGCATCAGCGAAATATCCCCGCGCTTTTGTTTCTAATTTCTGATCGTGGAGTTCAACATTTTCATGCGCGAACGTAAAGCGATCATCTTGTTGTATGTTTTTATTTGCTAAATTATTACTATTCATATTACTTTTTCCCCATCTTAATACGTGGATCAATAAATCCGTATGAAATATCGACAACAATGCCGGCTAATAAGCCAATCAAAGTGTAGAATATCGTCATTAACATGAAGATATCGTAGTCAAGTTGATTAATCGACATTAAATATAATGATCCAACTCCCGGAATCGAGAATATTTGTTCAATAATCATCGAACCCCCTAAAATCCCAATAAATGAGGCAATAAGCATTGGGAAGATTGGAACCATTGCATTCTTTAAGGCGTGGCGAGTTGTCGCTTGTCCTCTTGTTAAACCTTTAGTTCTCGCTAAAAGCATGTAATCAGACGTTAATGTTTCGGTAAGTTCGGCTCTTGTAAAACGAGTGAGCCCAGCAATTTCGTCAAAGGATAATGCTAGGACCGGTAAAATTAAACTTGAGAACATCTTGGCGGTGAAATAACTTCCTCCCGCATCATTTAGTGAGTACATTACGTTCGTGGGAACCCAACGTAATTTAAAGTAAATAAAGTATTGAACAAGGAACGCATAGACATAAGATGGCACACTTACAAAGATAATGACCAACGTCGAGATGAGGTGGTCTTGCCATCTATTTTTCTTAATCGCGGCGTAAATCCCTAACCCAATTCCAATTGGAATCGAGAAGATTAACGCATAAAGATTAACAATAACGGTTGGAAGAATACGGCTGCTCATGACTTCAAGTGCTGGAGTCGTAAGCGCGATTTTCCATGATGTACCAAAATCAAACTTTGTCAAAACATTGCGAATGTATATACCATATTGCACGATAATTGGTTTATTGTAACCTAGGGCTTCCCAACGTGCTTTAATAAGGTTGGCTAAGTTGATATCGGTCGGCATTTCTTGTGGTAATAGACGTATAAGAAAAAAACTTATCGTAATGATAACAAAAAACGTAAATATTAATAGCCCCAGACGTTTTAAAATATATTTTCCCATTACATAACACCTTCTTTTCTATAACCAGCAGGAAACGCAACGCGATTTCTCACGTTGCGTTTCTTGGTTAATAACTAATTATTTAGTAAATCAATTACTATCTGTAGTCGACTTGTCCGCCAGCGTTTTTAACGAAGTCAGCCCAAGCTTTATCCGTATAGTTGAAGGACATTAAGCGGAATCCACCAAAGCCATACATAATATTGTAGTTTTTGGTGACATAACTAACTTGGAAACCAAGTAAGAATGCCGCGGCTGATCCTGCGAGTGGGATACGGTAGTACTTATCAAGGAATGCTCTTTCCATGAAAGCAGTAACTTTAAGTTTGAAATCGTTTGACTTGTTGGCGAAGATACCGGCACCAGTTAAGGAACCAGACCATTGTTTCCAAGACATAGTTTGTTCAAATGGAGTACCATTGTCATCAAAACTAATCGTAAGGGTTTCAGTTGCTGGATCCCAGTTGGCGGCTTCGTTGATTTCATAGAGATCGGTGTTGGTGTAAACTTCCATATTTCTGAATGGATAGAACGCCGCACCACCCCATGCACCATAACCAATAGCGAATTTTCCGGCTGGAACGTAGCCATAACGGTCTTCAAGACTACCGACTGCTTCTAAGGTGATGGCACCAGAGCCAGAACCTTCAATAGCATTGTTAAGGTATTTTTGTAATAAGGTAATTTGTGCTTGTTCGTCACTTTGGATAGGTCCTTTTGAGTATGCAACACGAATTTTAATTGGTGCACCACTGACATAGGTTCCATCAGCGACTAAAGCATCATGAGCTTCTTTCATTAAACCTTTTGCTTCGGTTAAGTTGTAACCATTAATGGATTTATAGGCTTCTTCTAAAGTTGCGTATGGTTTTCCTTCACCATATTCAACACCGTAAAGGCCAGTAATTGCTTCCATGGCTGGAACAGAATTCCGATACATTGAGGTTGGATCATTCCATACGTCATAGTAGTAAAGGTTATTCATTAATGAGTATGCAGGTTTGTAACCAGCAGTTTTGGTAACGAATTCAGCTCTATCAATGCCTAATGAGAAGGCTTTTCTAAAGCTACGGTGACTTAAGACGACACTGTTTTGGTTACCTTCATTGGCATCCATTGCTTTTAAAGCATCAAGATTGGCGTTGAAGAATAAGGACATAGTGTAGGTTTCGTCAACTTGGTAAAGGGCATCAGAGAGTGTGTAATCACTAAGTTCAGATGCAGTTGGGGCGTAGTCACTAAGTTCACCAGCAAAGAATTTTTGTTTGGCGGCTTCATCAGTTAAAACGTCAATAACAACTTTATCAGTGACGTATTGTCTCATTTTTGCACCATTGACTTCAAAGCGAGTGGTGGATTGGAGTTTACCGTCAACAGTTTCATAACCATGCCAATTTTCGTTTCTTTCAAGAACCATTTGTTTGGCAGCTTCAAGATTGGTAAGTTTATATGGACCATAGGACATGGTGTTTTCAACTTTGGTACCATACTTGGTGGTGGTTAAGGCACCTTCGGTGCTCTTGTTTTGGACATAGACTGAATCATGAACTAACCAAGTGCTGCTGAAGCTAACTAAAGCTTGTGATTCATCAATTGGGTTTGCCATGACATAGTTGAAGGTTAAGTCGTCAACTTTTTGTAAACCAACTTTATCCCATGAGAATTCTGGGAATACTTGTTCAACATAGGCGTATTTAACCCAGTAACTGGCATCTTCACCCCATCCTGTTGATTTGTCTAAGAAAGCTTTGAATAAATCTAAGTTTTCTTGCGTTGGTTGTAATTTCCAAGCGTTATCGCCAGATTGTTCAACTTTGGCAACGACAGCTTCCCATGCAGGGACATCAAAGAATTGTGGTAATGCTTCAACGTATCTCTTAATGGATTCTCCTTCTAAGTAGACTAGCGGAGCGTTAAGGGCAATGTAGAAGCCTAAACCATTTGATTTTTGGACTAAAACATCACCAGAAAGTTCGACACTATCATCACTTACGATTAATGGTGGGGTTGTTAGACCATTGTCAAGGAATACTTTTGACCCTTGGTGGAAGTAATTAAATGCCCCGGCGATTGCGCTTTCACCAGAGTAGAAAAGGTTAGCCCGATAGTTTTTCATTGCTGGATCAAGTAAATGTTTACCTGAATTAACAAATGAATCGGCATTAATGGCGGTGCCATCTTGCCATTTTAGGCCTTCACGAAGTTTAATTTGGTAGACAACTTGACCAGGATTATCTTCATCTAATTCGGTAATCCAGGTGTTAGCTTGTTCTTCGGTCATGCCGTGGAATTGGACTAATTGAGCAGCTGATGTTTTCGTAACGTCGGTTACGGATTCAGCCATGTCATAAGCCCATTGGTAGATACCGTTTTCAGTATCTTTTGGTTGTAAGGAAACAAAACCCTCGGATAAATAGTCAAGAACAGCGCTATCAGCGTTTGTTTCCCAACTATGAGGATTCCAGTTAGATGCTAAGGCAGCACTATAAGCACGATAAGTGAAAGTGTCCGGTTGTCTTTTTCCACAGCCACTTAACACTAATGCTAAAGCAGTACCAGCATATACTGTTAACAATAATTTTGATTTTCTCATATGTTTAACTCCTTTCGAATTATTGTTCATGGATCAATTAAATACTTTTGCGCACAATATTTAGATCCACTGCAATTCAGGTGTATAGCACATACGTCGTATAGCGCCCGAATTTATACTAATAGTATATTGATAGGCTAAACCTATTGCAAGGAATGAAAGTAGTGAAAGCGTTTACAGCAAAAACTTTTTTCTTTACAAGCCTTTTCAAAGTCAATAATGATGCTTCTTTGGCGATTATATAGGAACAATTTTAAAAATAATTATGAATAATATATTGATTTATGTTAAAAGGGATTTCACAAAAACTTATTCGTTTTCGTCACTATTTTGCGAAAGGTTGTCTTCACTTTCTTTAACTTCTTCTTGCGGGGGATTAAGTCTTGCATCTAATTCTTGTTCGCGGAAACTAAGAATTTGCGCGATGTATTCTCCTGTTTCAGAAGGAAGATTTGGAGTCTTTAATATTGCTTTTAATTCATTGATGGTAAATTTCAATATTTCAATTCGTTTTGGTTCCATCACCCTGTGGTAAAAATAGAAATAATACCGAGTTGTAAAAGGAATAAGAAAGGCAAATGATAATACGGCAATAAGTTCAGCTTGTAAAAAGCGTAAGTAAGTATGAGTTTGATAACCAATGAGGAAATAAGCACCTATATAAAATAAAGTAAAAATAAGCATTGAGATAAAGGTCAAGAGTAATTGCGTACCAAGTACTTTCCGTCTCGTTACTTTATCACCAAGAAAAGTCGTTTTTAAATCTATAAAACGATAACCTTGGCGGTGTTCAATAAATAGTGATAAATAAACATTAAAAACCCCTTTATTGAAAACAAAAATAATGCCTAAAATAGTGATTAAATGCGCGGAAAGCATAATTGGATCATTATATTTATTAAATAAATAAATTAAATCATTCGTTAATTGACTATATGTCTCCGGGCTTGTCGTCACTTGCATTTCATTAAAAATAGTCATCATTTGCGTCATAAATGGTTGATCGAAGACACTGATGAATAGGAGTAATCCGCCCATGAAAAGGAAAGTCGTCATGAATAAATACAATATAAAAAAGAGTAACGTTTTCCAGGATAAGAATACTTTAATGCGACCACTTCGATAAGTGTTAGCAAATAAAGTTGTATAAACTTTGAAATTACGGGGTGGTTCAGCCCCGGTTTCAATAAGGGCAGTGTATTCGGCAAAAGTGACGATCAGCGGCATTAAAATAATGATAAAAAGAATGGCGCTAATAAAGGCAAAATCAGTGTAATTAACATAAGTAATAACAAACCCTAATGACAAAAGAATAAGTGTAAAAAGAACATAACTTTTAATCGTGTTTGTTCTTTTCATTACCGTTTTAAAAACACTAAAGAAAGTTACTTTTTCTTCGGCCATTTATGTCCCTTTTCACGGCGTAAGTTTAACCCGTCAATTTCATGAACTCTTTTCTTTAATTCTTCAGGATTTAAGGGGCGAATATCGCGTCCTTCAATCCGGAGAACAAGTTTCATAAAGTCCCGCGTATCAATGATAAAATTGTGACTGTCATTGACATCTAAATCGGTGATTTTTGTATCAGTGCTGACAAGCGTTATCCCAATAAAAGTATTCATATCAATTAAGGTTCTTAAACTTAACTTTTGCATCGTTTGTTTTGTCTTTAAAAACGGGCTATCAATTATTTCTTCTTCCCCTTGTTTATTCTTCAAAATCCACTTGGAATCTTGGGGTTTACCCGAAAGGATCCCTTTGTATAAATTATCATTAATTACGTAGATATATTTGTTACCAAAAAGGACATGATCGATAAATAAACTTTCATGATTATTTAACTTCATTTCAAGTTTGTTTATAAGGTAAAAATCATGATATACCGCGGTTTTGCGGATAATTGGATAAAAATAGTTCACTAATGCATACCTTTGGAGTAACTTTTTGCGAAGTGACAAAAAGAGCACTATCAATAAGGCGATAATGACTAAGAGCGATATCGCTAGTAAGACGTATTCAGTAACTCCAAAGGCTAATGTTTTCATTATTCTGCAATTTCTAAGGCGACTTTAACCATCTGGGCTAACCCAAGTTGGCGCTCTTCAACGGTCGCAATCCGAGAGTGATCAGTGAAACTATCACTAACGGTTAATAAGCATAAGGCTTTTTTGCCAAGTTTAGCGGCGGTGGTATAAAGGGCATATGATTCCATTTCGACCCCTAAAACCCCTAATCGTGCCCACTTCTTCCAGGCGTCCGGATTATCATCATAAAAGACGTCGGCACTTAAAATTTGGCCAACATGGACCGGGATCTTTTTATTACGGGCTTCATCTCGCGCCTTGACGGCTAAATCAAAGTCGCCAATCGCACTATAAGTTCCGCCTAATAAGTTAAATTGTGCCGACCAATTCGAATCAGTCGAACTACCAATCGCGACGATAACATCAAATAATTTAATATTTGGTTGATAAGAACCGCAGGTGCCAATTCGAATAATCGTTTCGACACCGTATCCGGTGAATAACTCATGACTATAAATACCAATGGAAGGATGACCCATTCCGCTCGCCATGACCGAAATTTTCTTGCCGTTATAATATCCAGTAAAGCCCCAAATATTACGGACATCGGTTACTTTTTCAACATCGGTTAAAAAAGTTTTAGCAATCCATTCCGCTCTTTTTGGATCGCCAGGCATTAAAACAGTTTTTGCAAAAGCACCATCTTTTGCGTTAATGTGTGGTGTACCCATATAAATTCTCCTTTGTTTATTGTTGTTATTATAACATTATAAAATGTTAAGTTAAAGTTCGAAAGCCGTTTAATCAAAGATGATTTTTCCGGTTATGGCGGCATTTAACATTCTAAGTATTTCATCCTTGGTAATTTTCGGACTTAAATTAGGTAAATTGTCGATGGTAAACCATCTTACATCACTTATTTCATGGTCGTGATTGTTAGTGAATTTGATAAATTGTGCCTTAAAAACAAGGACATAGCCCGGGACTGATGTCGGATCAGAAAAGGGTGTGCGATTCATGAAGGCAACAATCCCTTCTAATTTGGCTTCGGCACCTGCTTCTTCTTTCACTTCCCGTAAAGCTGCTTCACTTGGGGCGTCATATAAATCGGCCCATCCCCCGGGGAAACTATAACCACCATCATCAACTTCTTTAACCATTAAAAATTCATTTTTGTCATTGAAGACAATCGTGCGAATGCTAATATTGGGTGTTGGATAAACATCCCGTTTAAAATAATTATTTCGTTCAAGATTCACATCTTGTAATTCTTCAAGCATTTTTAAAGTTAATGATTGGAGTTCTTCATAATTTTTTAAAGCATATGGGTCTTTAGAAAAAAGTAACCCGATTTTCGTAATGGCTTGGATTTTAATTAAATAGTCATAAAGATTTTCTTTATTCATAACTTTTTTAGTATATCATAAGCACGTTAGCCTTTATTGATATTTTGTCTAATTTTCCGCTAATATTCGCTATAATATAAGGATGGAGGAACATTATGTATAAATGGGAACAATTTAAAAACATTCTGGCGTTTACTTCCACAAGAGAAGGTGGATTTAGTGAAGGAGACTTTAAATCACTAAATCTTGCTTATCATGTCGGGGATGATTATGAAACAGTGAATAAAAACCGTGATGTTTTCTTTAAAGAAAAAGACATCAATTTATTGGCAGATAATACTGTATTTGTCGCACAATTTCATAGTAATATTACAAAAAAAGTTACGAAATTAGATGCTGGGAAAGGCTATTATGCTTTTGAAGACGGAATTAAAGCCGATGCTTTATATACAAAAGAAAAAGGTCTTGCCCTTGGTATTTATCACGCCGATTGTGTTCCCCTTTTTGTTTATGTTCCAAAACACGAAATAGTAGGGATTATCCATGCTGGTGAAATCGGAAGTGTAAATAATATCACCGGTCATTTTGTCGAAAAACTTATGAAAGATGAAGGCGTATTACCTAGTGAAATATTCGTCCATCTTGGTCCAAGTTTATGTTTCGCCCACCGCACCATTACCAAAGAACGCGCTGAAGAATTAGCCGGTAAGGGTGGTGACTTACAAAAAGCAATTAAAGCTACTTTACCGCAATATTTTATTGATTTACCACTCTTAAATATCCTTCAATTACGAAGTCTTGGCGTCCCTTTAGCCAATATCACTTTCTCGGATGAATGTACATATGAAAATAACGACCGCTTCTTCTCTTACAAAGTAAGTAATGTCACTGGTCGTAATATTTCCGTTATTAAAAATAATAAATAAACTTATTGGTGCTCTTTAAGCATTGTATATACAGGTGCCGGTACAAGTTTAGAAACATCAATTCCACCGGCGACCATTTCTTTAATCGTGCTACTAGAAATAAACATAAATTCATGTTTTGCCATAAAGAAAATAGATTCAATTTGTTTATCAATGAAAACGTTAGCATTATTCATTTGGAATTCATATTCAAAGTCAGTTGCCGCTCGTAAGCCGCGGATCATCGCGTTTGCGCCAACTTTTTGGGCATAGTGAACGGTTAAACCGCTTGTGCTATCAACACTAACTTGCGGATATTCTTTTAAAGAATCCTTTATCATTTGCACCCGTTCTTCAACGCTAAACAAGTATTTCTTTCCGGGGTTGACGGCGACTAAAATAATGATTTTATCAAAAACCCGTAAAGCCCTTTTTACAATATCAATATGACCGTTGGTAATGGGATCAAAACTACCGGGATAAATTGCTAATACGTTCATTGTTCACCTCTTATGATTGTTAAATGGGTTAACCCATATTTATACTTTCTAATTTTAACATTATTTAATGACATCGTAAATTCCTTATCGGTTTCTAAAACAATAATGTAATCTTTACTTAAAATATTTGCGGCATATATCTCACTTGTCACTTGATTAATGTCATAACTATATGGGGGATCGACTAAGACGATATCGACTGATAAAGGGGGAATATTTGTCAATTTTTCCTTGTAATCACCAAAAAATATTTCATGTTCTTCTTCTACAATTTCGATGTTTTTCTTTAGTAAACTTAGCGTTTTGGGGTTTTTTTCACAAAAGATTGCTTTTTTGGCGCCACGGGATAAGGCTTCTATTCCTAATGCCCCTGTCCCGGCAAAAAGATCAAGCACTACTTTATTTTCAAGGTCTTTACTAAGTGCACTAAACATTGCTTCTTTGACCCGGTCTTTAGTCGCTCTTGTGAATTCATCAAACAATGTTAAAAGGACTCGGGAACGATACTTACCGGCAATAACGCGGGCTTTTATAGACATTTACAACCTTTACTTTCACAAAAGTCATCAAAAAGTTTGGTGGAGACATAACTATAAATATCGCGGACTTTTTTGTACTTTTCATTATATGCCTTCACAAGTGGGTTAATGTCTAAGGCGTATTTGGCGCTTGATAACTCTTTTCGTAATGCTTTAACTTCACTACTTTCGACATCAAGATATTCTAGTAAACTATTTATTCTTAGTTGTAAACTTTCACATCGTTCATAAAGTTTCGTGACTTCAGCGTCAGTATTTAGTTTAGCTTCCAAATCTTTTAGTAAAATAACATCTTGATGTTCTTCAAGGGCTTGATGTAAAGCAAAGGCTAAATCATATATTTTCTTTGTCATAAAGATATTATACAAAAAGATGACATTTTACATAGTAAAAATGCCGTAATATCAAAAGTAATGTGTTAGAATATAGAAGGACTTAGTTTATGTTGAAGATATTCAAAGATAGTGACAAAGTATTAAGAGTGAAAGCAACACCCGTTGCGATTCCTTTAAGTATTGAAGATGAAACGCTCGCTTTAGCGATGTTTCAACATATTAAAGAAAGTCAAGATCCTGAACTTAGTAAGAAATATGGTCTTCGCGCCGGGGTTGGTTTAGCCGCGCCGCAAGTGGGGGTTAGTAAACAAATTATTATTATTCATATCCCCCAAGGTGATAAGACTAATTACACATATGTCCTTGCTAATCCCGTTATTACTTCTTCTTCCGTGCGTCGCACTTATTTACGCGGCGGTGAAGCTTGTCTTTCTGTTGATGAAAATCATCCCGGTCCCGTATACCGTTATCACAAGATTAAAGTGTCAGCCTATGACATCTTAAGTAAAAGTCAAATTGAAATTAACGCCTTTGGCTACGAAGCGATTGTGCTCCAACATGAAATCGATCATCTTAATGGCATCTTATTTTATGATCGCATTGACCCGGAAAATCGCCGAAAATATCCGGATGCGATTGTAATCTAATAAATTTTCTAATTAACGTTTACAAGCCCCCAAAATTTTGCGATAATGAAATAAAGTTATTGTATATATTTATAATTGTAGGAGATACTTATGACATCCAATTCAAAGTTTCAAATGCCGGTTTCTATTTATGCTTTAGGAGGCCTTGGCGAAGTCGGAAAAAACATGTATGTTGTGGAAAATGACAAAACTTTACTCATTTTCGACGCTGGTGTGCTTTTTCCTGAACAAGATTTACCAGGGATTGATTATGTCATTCCTGATTTTTCCTATTTACGGGATAATGCCCGCAAGATAAAAGCCTTATTTATTACTCATGGTCATGAAGACCATATCGGCTCGATTCCTTTTTTAATTCAAGCGGTCCATATTCCGATAATTTATGCTCCCCCTTTAGCAGCCTCACTTATTCGTTATAAATTACAAATGATGCGGATTAAAACACCAGTCAATATTGTCGAATATGATGATAAAACAATTGTGAAAATTGATGGATTAACCGTTAGTTTCTTTGCCGTGACCCACTCCATTCCTGATTGCTATGGCTACTGTGTTGATACCGAACATGGTCGTATTGTAAGCACTGGCGACTTTAAGGTTGACTTAACCCCGGTTGGTAGAGAAATGGATTTAGGCAAAATTGCCGCTTTAGGTAATGAAGGGGTTGATCTACTTTTAAGTGACTCAACCAATAGTGAACACCCCGGTTATACGCCAAGTGAACGAAACGTCATTAGCGCTATCAATGAAATCTTCGCTAATGCCCAAGGTCGCTTAATTATTTCAACCTTCTCGAGCAACATAAGCCGCATTCAACAAATCGTGGAAGCCACTGTTAATTATCGCCGTAAAATCATTATTATCGGTCGTTCAATGGAAAAAGTTGTTTCGACTTCTCGTGAACTTGGATATATTAAAATCCCTGATGCGAGCATTATTGATGTTTCCAAAGCCATGACTTTAAAACCGGAAGAAACCGTTGTCTTATGTACAGGTTCGCAAGGTGAACCAATGGCGGCTTTATCACGGATTGCCGATGGTAGTCATAAAGAAATTAATATTATTCCGGGTGATACTGTTGTCTTCTCAAGTTCACCAATTCCCGGGAATAGTGTCGGTATCGACCGCATTGTTAACCGTTTAACAAGACTTGGCGCCAATGTTTTAACGAATAGTATTTTACGAAATATTCATAGTTCCGGACACCCATCCCAAGAAGAATTAAAACTGATGTTAAGACTTGTTCGGCCAAAATACTTTATGCCAATGCACGGCGAATATCGAAT